>JBQTIJ010000029.1:0-4170 GCA_052388255.1 Phycisphaerales bacterium | reverse complement strand
GGGTGGCGGCCGCGGGGGTCGCCCCGGCCCCGGAGGTGATCGCCCGGGCGACCACCTCTCGCCCAGTCTCCGCAGCCGTGGGCAGGGGACGCCCGCGACCGAGCTCAAGTTCCTCGTCGGCCGCGCTGTCGGGGAGGCAGTGGCTTCCTGGGCGGCCCAGACGCTCACCCCCGACCCCCACGGCGGCCTTGCTGGTCTCTACCAGACGACCACGTTGGCGCTCGATACGCCCGGGCTTGATGTCTTTCACCGAACGCCTGGATACACCGGATGCAAGTACCGAGTTCGCCGGTATGGTTCGAACGACTGGGTCTTTCTTGAATGCAAGCGCAAGTCGGGCGACCGAGTGAGCAAGGAGCGCGTGACGCTCCCACACGACCGGCTGGAGGCGGCGATGCGTGATCCGGAGAGCCACAGCGACGGCGGGTCACTCGGCCGGGCGGTGATCGATGCGGGGCTTCGACCCTCCGCCATGATCGCCTACGCGCGTCGCGCCTTCTTCGCCAACACGCCCGAAGGACCGATCCGCCTGACGGTTGACCATGACCTCCGGGGCAGTTCGGCGGATTCCTGGAATGTGCTGGCGCCCACACCCGGCACCCTGCTTGAGCCCGAGCGCTTCATCGTGGAGATGAAGTTCGTCGACACGCTCCCCACACTGCTCCGCGGTCTGGTGGCCGAACTTGGCCTGAACCCGCGCTCTTTGTCCAAGTATCGCCTCTGCCGTGAACGCCTGAACGGAGGGGCCCATGGGTGATGGCAGCGTTGCCGACGGCCTGACAAGCGCCCTTTCCGGAGCCCTGACCGCGGACAGTGATCTCGCGTGGTCAACGCTCATTGTGCGCATGGGCGCCGCGCTCGGCGCTGGCGCGCTGGTCGCCGCCACTCATCGGCTGACGCGGGCGGGCCGCACCGGGGCCACGGCCCCGGCCCCCGCCACCGGGCTCGTGGCCACGCTCGTCTTGCTCACGGTGCTGGTGGCGATGATGACGCTCGTCATCGGGAACAACGTGGCCCGTGCCTTCGGCGTCGTCGGCGCGCTCGCGATCGTGCGCTTCCGCACCAATGTCGAGGACACGCGCGACACGGCCTTTGTCATCTTCGCCGTCGCCGTCGGCACCGCCATCGGGGCCGGGTACATCCGCGTCCCGCTTGTGGGAGTGCCCGTGGCAATGATCGCCGCGCTCCTCTTTCAATCCGGCGGGCTGCTGGCGGGCGGGTCTGGCCCGAGGCGAGCACCCGCCGCCGGAGATTCGTCCTGCCCATGCGAACTTGCGGTCCGTATCGGGCTCGGGCAGGGCGGGCAGGAGGGTGTTGAGCGTGCCCTTGGCGAAGCGCATGCATCCGCCACTCTTCAGGCCGTCGAGTCGGCCCGCCAGGGTGCGGCCCTTGAACTCACCTATCGCGTCGTACTCAACAGCCCCGGGGCCATGGTCCCGCTCATCGCCGCCTTGAACGCCCTCCCGGGCGTGCAGAGCGCCCGGCTCAGGAATGAAGAGGGGTGAGCCACCAGCGCGGGATCACTTGAGCTCGACCGACCAGTAAGCGTGATCGAGGAAGGCCTTCCACGAGGCGTACTTGTCCTGCCCCAGTCGCAGCGCGATCAAGGGGTTGCGCTTGGGCATCACCGGCCGCCGGATGAGCTTCATCTGGGCCTGCTCGGGGGTCCGGCCACCCTTGCGCGCGTTGCAGCGGATGCAGGCGCACACCAGATTCTCCCACGAGTCTCCCCCACCGGCAGCGCGCGGGTTCACGTGGTCGATCGAGAGCTCACTCGTGGTGAAGTGATGCCCGCAGTACTGGCACTGGTTGCGGTCGCGCGCGAAGAGGTTGCGACGGTTGAGTTTCACCGACTGGGCGGGCAGACGGTCGTACGCCAGCACCCGGATCACCCGAGGCACGGCGATCTGGAAGCGCACCGTCCGCACCCAATCGTGCTTCTCGCTTTCGAACTCGCGCTGGAACTGGGCGAGGTCCGCCCACGACTCAAAGTCGTAGTTGGCGTAGGTCCCGTTGTCGACCTGAATCACCTCCGCGAGCCCCCGCGCGAGCATGGTGAAGGCCCGCCGCGCGGAGATGACGCGGATGGCAAGGTACAGCTTGTTGAGGACCAGCACCTTGGCATCGAGCCCGCCCGCAACGCTCAGCCCCGCGCCCACACCCGCGAGCGCAAACCCTGACCCGGGCCCGGGCGCATCGTCCGCGTCGTCCGCGTCGTCCTCGATCAGGGCGTCAAACGCCGGCGAGTTGTGCTTCTTGTTGTGGCCGCCCATGGGTGCCGCCGATCATCTTGCCGCGTCGGCAAGTATGAAACACTATAAGGGTATCGGCAACCCGGCGCACCGGGCCGCGAACACACCCCGTCAGCGGCCCCCGAAACCCCTTGCAGGGGTTATCCGGCCGCTACTCAAACCGAATGCCCTGCGCCAGTTCCATTCGGCCCGAGTAGTTCACGGTGCACGACTGCCGCCGCATATAGGCCTTCCAGGAATCGCTGCCGCTCTCACGCCCGCCGCCCGTCTCCTTCTCGCCGCCGAACGCCCCGCCGATTTCGGCACCGCTCGTCCCAAGGTTCACATAGGCCAGCCCGCAATCAGACCCCGACCCATCCACCGCAAGGAACCGCTCGCTGTCGCGCAGTTTCTCGGTGAAGATCGCCGAGGCCAGCCCCTGATCAACGCTGTTGTGCAGGGCGAGGGCGTCGTCAAGATCGCGATAGGAGAAGACATACAGGATCGGCGCGAAGGTCTCTTCGAACGCGATGGGCAGCACATTCCCGGCCGGGGCGCGGATCAAGGTCGGCTCTACGAAGTTCCCCGGCCGGCTCACACGCTTGCCCCCGACGAGCACCGTCGCCCCCTGCTCCCGGGCGCAGCGCACCGCGCGCTCGAAACCCTCCACCGCTCGCGCGTTCACCAGCGGGCCGACCAGCGTCCCCTCCTTCAACGGGTCGCCAATGCGGCTCTGCACGTTCTGATACGCCTTCGTGAGCCGTTCCGTGAAACCCTCCACCACCGACTCGTGCACGATCAGCCGTCGCGTCGTGGTGCAGCGCTGACCCGCCGTCCCCACCGAGCCAAAGACCACGCTCGGGAGCGCCAGTGAGAGATCCGCCGACTCTGTGATGATGCACGCGTTGTTACCGCCGAGTTCAAGCAGGGCACGCCCCAGCCGCCCTGCCACCACCTGACCCACATGCTTGCCCATTCGGCACGAGCCCGTGGCCGAAATCAGCGGCAGCCGCTTATCAGCGATCATCCGTTCCCCCACCACCGCATCCTGCCCGATGATGAGCGGGAAGAGCCCGGGGCACCCTGCCGCGCTCGCCGCCTTCTCCGCGATCACTGTGCAGGCCAACGCGGTCAAGGGCGCAAGCAGCGATGGCTTCCAGAGCGTCGAGTCGCCGCAGACCGCCGCAAGGGCGGAGTTCCACGCCCACACCGCCGCGGGGAAGTTGAATGCGCTAATCACGCCGATCGGCCCGAGGGGAAGCCACTGCTCCATCATCCGGTGCGCGGCACGCTCCGAGGGGATGGTCAACCCCGGGAGTTGGCGCGAAAGCCCCACCGCGAAATCGCAGATGTCCACGATCTCCTGTATCTCACCCTCTCCCTCCGCCCGGATCTTGCCGACCTCGAGCGAGACCAGTTCCCCAAGGTCGCGCTTGTGCGACCGGAAGAGGTCTCCCATGGCGCGCACCATCTGCCCGCGGATCGGCGCGGGAACGCTCCGCCAGCGCCGGAAGGACTCAACCGCCTGCGCGGCCGCGCGCTCATACCCCGCGGCGTCATCCAGCCGGACATGCGCGATCACCTCACCCGTCGCGGGATTGGTGACACTCACGGTTTCAGGCCCCGCGGCGGGGGCGAGGCGAGGATGGTTGGCGATGCCGAGACGGGTGAAGAGGGCGTTGCTCATGATGGCGAAGGGTACGGGGAACAACGCACGCCGACCGGCAGGCCTCGGCCCCGCGGGCCAACCGGCTACACCAGTTCGATGTCGTCCTGCCGAACGCTGGTCACGATCGGCCCCGCGGCTGGATCCACGTACACGTTGATCTCGTTTCGCACACCCAGCCGCTCGCCGGGGAGATAGATGCCCGGCTCGATCGTGAAGCCGGTTCCAGGGAGCATGCGGCGCGTGTCGCGCGTCTCGAGGTTGTCAAGGTTC
>JBQTIJ010000028.1:0-8050 GCA_052388255.1 Phycisphaerales bacterium | reverse complement strand
GGTATGTGGCGGATCAGCAGATCAGCGCCGGGTACATGCACTCCGGGTACCCGATCATGACGCATCTTGACGCGGCCGAGGACATGGTGAGCGCGGAGAACCTGCTCAAGGGCACGTGGGGGCTCTTTCATGAACTTGGTCACAACCATCAGGTCAGTGACTGGACCTTTGACGGCACGGGCGAGGTCACGGTCAACCTCTTTTCGCTGTTCATCATGGAACGCGTCTGCGGCAAGCCCATGAACTCAGGGCACGGCGCGCTCGACGAACGGGCGCGGCTGGTCGCCAAACACAAGGCGAAGGGAGCCGCTTTCGAGTCGTGGAAGAGCGATCCCTTTCTGGCACTCGTCATGTATCAGCAACTGCGCGAGGCCTTCGGGTGGGAGACCTACCAGCGCGTCTTCGCGGAGTATCGTGGGCTCAAGAAGGACGAGCGGCCCAAGGGCGAACAGGCAGAGCGCGATCAGTGGATGGTGCGGTTCAGCCGTGCCTGCGGGAAGAACCTCGGGCCCTTCTTTCAGGCCTGGGGGGTACCGACCTCCGACGAGGCCCGCGCATCGATCGCCGATCTTCCTGGCTGGATGCCCCCGGACTGGCCGGGCAGCGGCGGCTGACCGCTCGTCCTGCTCGACCAACCCCACCCCGTGCCACCCATCGCCGACACCGCCGTTTGCGTTCGCTCCTGGGACTGGTCCGAGACAAGCCAGACACTCACGCTCATGACCCGCGCTCACGGGCTGGTACGCTGCTTGGCCAAGGGCTCCAAGCGCCAGACACCCTCCGCGGCTTTCTCCGGAGGGGTCGAACTCCTGAGTGTGGCCGAGGTGCAGTTGCACCTTCGCCCGACGGCAGAACTCGGGCTCCTCACCCGCTGGGACCTCACTGAGGTCTTCACCCGGCTGCGGCATGACCTTGCGGCCCATCGTGCAGCGCTCTATGCCTCAGAACTCGTGCAAGCGCTTTGCGCGGAGCGCGACCCGCACCCTCAGACTTTTGATGCGCTGATTGGGTGCCTTCGGAGCATCGGTGCCGGCGGGGCGACGCTACCGGCTCTTGCTGTTTATCAGTGGAGTGCGCTCTCTGAGGCCGGCTTTGAACCGCAACTTGACGCGCTCGTCACCGGCGTTCCGCTGCCCAAAGCGCCGGGCCTGCTTTTTGACCCGGTACTCGGCGGATTCACAAGGGTGGCCGATGCACTCCCAGTACAGGCCCCGGGGGTCGATTGGCGCGTCCGCTCGACCACGATCGAGCACCTGAGAGCCCTCAAACGCGGGGATTCGCCCTTGACAACAGAGAGCGCGACCGCCGCGGAACGGAGTGCCCGGTTCCTTGCGGCGTACGCGCGGCACATCGTGCAGCGTGAACTGCGAACGCTCGCGCTGGTGTTTCCGGACCTTGCCACACACAACTGAACGCTCGGGCTCATCACCAACGCCGCTGGCGTGGGCGGGCATCGGCCGGGATGAAGTGTCGTCACCGGGCGGCCGATATCTCCATTGGGTACTTTGCTCGCGCGGGCTCCGTCCGCGCTTGGGGTGCCGCTCAGCGCTTTCCCCCCGCCCCGCGCAAGGATGCGCGGCTTCCTTGAGAACGGCTTCTCATGAACCCGGAAGTTCTGGAACGTGTGCTTTCCTGCCAACGGCTGCCGAGTCTGCCGGCGGTGGCGATGCGCGTGGTCGAACTGACGGCGGATCAGAATGTGAACCTCAAGGAACTCGCGGCCACGATCACCAACGACCAGGCACTGGCCTCGAAGGTGCTCAAGACCGTCAACTCATCGTTCTATGGCCTTCGCAAACCCTGCTCCACGATCAACCAGGCGATCGTGATGCTCGGGCTCTCGGCCGTGAAGACACTGGCACTCGGGTTCTCACTCGTGAGCTCGCTCGCAGAGTTCCGCGGGGCGGACTTTGACCTCCAGGCCTACTGGAAACGGTGCCTGCTGTCGGGGATCGGCGGCAAGTGCTTTGCCCAGGAAGGCCAGACGGGCAACGACGAGGAGTGCTTCCTCGGCGGGCTGCTCCAGGATGTCGGCCAGGTCGCGATGTGCATGGCCCTTGGGCGCGAATACGGCGACGCGATCGCTCCCGCCGGCGGCGTCCACCCTCAGGTGGCCCGGTATGAACTGATGGCCTTTGAGTTCACGCACGCCGACATCGGTGCCATGCTGGCACAGCGCTGGAAGCTCCCCAACGAACTCGTGATGCCCGTGAAGTACCACGAGCGCCCGACCGCAGCGCCCGTCGAGTACATGAAGATCGTCAAGGCCGTGGCCCTTGGCAACATCGCGGCCGACGTGCTGACCAGCGTTGAACCGGGCGTCGCCCTCAAGCGCCTGTACGAGAAGGCCGACCAGTGGCTCGCGCTCAAGGAAGGCCAGGTGGACGACGTGATGAAGCGCGTCGCCCAGGGCTCGAAGGAGGTCGCCCGCCTGCTTGGCGTCGATACCGGCGAGATCCCGAGCGCCGAGGTGATCATGGCCCGCGCCGTCGATCAGCTCAAGACCATGACGGCTCCCTTTGATGCCGTGCAGGACGGAGTGACCGAGCACACCGACGGCATGATCGACGCGGCCACCGGGCTGCGCTCGCGCCGGGCGTTCAACCAGAATGTCGTGGCCGGGTTTGAGCAGGCCATCGCGACCGGCACGCCGGTCTCGGTCGCCATCCTCGCCATCGATGATGTTCCGGAACTCAGCTCCACGGGGAAGCCGGCCATCGACACGCTCATGAAGGGGCTCGCCGCGCTGGCCAAACCCCTTGCGGACACGGAGCGGGCCGTCCTCTGTCGGTTTGACACCCTCGCCTTCGGCCTGTTCATGCACGGGATCGACCGCCAGGCCGCCACACGCTTGGTGGAGGCCATCCGGGCTGCCTCCGGAGCCGCGCCGCCTGCGATCGCCTTCGGGAGCGGCAAGCTCGCCAGCATCACGCTGAGCGCGGGCCTCGCGACCCTTGATGAAACCACCAAGGCCAAGTTCCCCGACCCCGATTCGATCGTGACGGTCGCCGAAAAGGCCCTGCAGGCGGCCCAGAAATCCGGCCGCAACGTGCTGCGCATCTATGCGCCGCGCTCCGCCGCCGCGTGAGCCCGCACCTCACTTGCCCGGCAAGAGTCGCCCGACCGTCCGAGGCGTCCACGGCATCTCGCGCAGCAACGACCGGACCGAGTCCACCGTGACGGCGTTGATGCGTTCGAGTTCTTCCTCGAGCGATGAGTAGTTGTGCAGATAGGTCCACTGCCTCCCCAGCCGATGCATCCGGCCGTCGGGGCGCTCGCCCGCCAGCGTCACGCCGGTTGCGACCTTGGCGCGGATGCGCTCGACATCGTCGTGGGTCACGCTCTCGGCCAGGCCCGCGATCTCGCGCTCCACGATCGACCAGACCTCCGGCTCGCGCTCGGGCTCGCAGGCCGTGAGCACGCGGAAGGTGCCAAAGCCGTCGTGCGGGTCGCAGTCGGAACTCGCCTCCTCCGCCAGACCCGTCTCCACCAGGGCCCAGTGGAGCCGGCTGTTGTCGGTGCCGCCCAGGGCCTGGGCCAGAACAAACGCAGCGTACCGCCGCTCATCCCCGAAGCCGGGCGCATCGGCCATCAGCATGGTGTAGGCCCGCGCCACTTTCTCGCTGCGGATCTCGAAGGTCCGGCCGCCTGTCCTCGGGGCGATGGTGTTGCGCGTGGCGCTTGTTCTCTGCCAGGGGCCGCAGCGCGCATCGATGTCGGCGCAGGCCGCGTCAAAGTCGAGCCGCCCCGCCAGGGCCACCACGGTATTGTCGGCCGAGTAGCGGTCGGCGAAATAGGTCCGCATCTGGGGGGCCGAGAGCGCGCTGATCGTCTCCGTCGTGCCCAGCACACGGTGGCTCATGGGGTGCTTACCGAAGTGCTCCTCGCAGCACCGTTCGTACAGCACCCAGAAGGGCTCGTCCTTGTACATCGCGATCTCTTCGAGGATTACGCCCCGCTCGGTGCTGAAGTCCGCCTCGCGGAGCGCGGGCCGCATCATGTCGGCAAGGATGTCGGTCGCCTTGGGGAGAAACTCCGGCAGCACCGCGGTGTGGAAGGCCGTGAGTTCCGTGCTCGTGTAGGCATTCGAACGCGCCCCGAGCTCGTCAAACTCGCGATTCACATCATCGCTCGAGCGACGGTCTGTCCCCTTGAACATCATGTGCTCAAGAAAGTGCGAGACCCCCATCACGTCCGGTCGCTCGTCGCGGGCCCCGGTGCGCACGAAGAACCCGATCGCCGCGGTATGAGCCGCAGGATCGACCTCCGCGATGATCCGAAGCCCGTTGGCGAGCTCACGCTGGTGAAAAGTGACGGCCATGGTGCGCCAGCGTAGGGCCAGCACGCGCAATGGGTTCTGGTCTCCGCCCCCGCGCCCGATCGCTTTGCCGCGGGGGCGTGATTGCCCGCGTGTGCCGTCACTACACTTCATCATGGCCACTTCGACAGCGCTCCCCAACCACAACGCCCGGGCCCGCCGCTACATCAAGGAACTCGACCCGACGGAGTACGTTGAGGGGATCTTCTGCGTCTCCAACACGCAGCTCGGCCGGACGAAGAACGACAAGCCGTTCCTCAAGTGCCTCATCCGTGACAAGACGGGCGAGGTCCCGGGGCGCATGTGGTCGATCGAGCCCGAGCAGTTCCGCCGCCTCCCCACAGAGGGGTTCGTGTATCTTGAGGGCGAGACCCAGCCCTACCAGGGTGAACTCCAACTGATCATCCGCCGCATCGAGGCCGCCGAGCCGACCGTCGATGAATTGCGCGAACTCATCCCGACCTCCAAGCGGCCCTCGGAGGAGATGTTCGCCGAACTCGTCGGTCTCCTCGACACGCTCAAGCATCCTTCCATGCGTGCCCTCGCCAAGGTGTACCTTGACGATGCCCCGCTCATGGCCGCCTTCAAGCAGTGCCCGGCCGCGAAAGCCATGCACCACGCGTACCTCGGCGGCCTGCTCGAACACACGCTGAACCTCATGCACCTTGCCGATCGGGTCTGCCCGCTCTACCCCAAGGTCAACCGCGACATCGTGCTCATGGGGCTCTTCCTGCACGACCTCGGCAAGACGCGCGAACTGGTCTACGACCGCAGCTTCTCGTACACCGACCGGGGCGAGCTCATCGGCCACATCGTCGAGGGGGCCATCATGCTCCACGACCGAGCCCAGCTTGTGATGCGCCAGACCGGCCAGCGGCTCCCCAAGCACGCCGCGATGGTCCTGCAGCACATCATCCTCAGCCACCATGGTGTGCCCGAGTTCGGTGCCGCCAAAGTCCCGATGACCCCTGAGGCGATCCTCGTCTCCATGCTTGACAACATCGATGCCAAGATGTTCATCGCCATGAACGTCGCCCGCCCGGAGCGCCAGACACCCATCGACATGGGGGGCAACTTCACCGAGAAGCAGTGGGCCCTCGACACCCGGCTCTTCCGGCCTGATCCGCTTGGCGAGTGAACGGCCGATGAGCCAGGGGCACTTGAGCCCCTGCTTCAGCCGAGCACAGAGACTGCGGAGATGGCGGCCAGCGCACCTGCAAGCAGCCACAGCGGCAGCATTGCCGCCGCCGAACCCCGCCGATCTTCCGCCAGCCGTGCGCTCGCGAGGACCAGCCACACGAGCACCATCGGCTCGATGTAGCGCAGCCACGTGAGCGCACCCGCCGCCTGCGCCGCCGCGAAGGCCGCCAAGGCCACGAACATGATCCATGCGTCGCGCCGCGGCAGGGCCCCGAGCACCAGCGCCAGCAACCCGCCGCCGAATGTGGCGGGCAAGAGGACCACCGGCGAACGACCGAGCAAAGTCGGCACGCCGAGCGTGTCATGCAGCACGCGGGCCACGCTGAAGAGCCCGCCGATCCGCTCCGGTAGCAGGAACGTGCTTGGGCCCAGCCCTGCCACCACCAACCCCGCAAGAAGACCGACGACCACACACCCGGGGCGAGCCCGAGCGCGGAGTATCGACCAGTTCAACGGCAGGTAGAACACTCCATAGAGCCCGAGCACGGCGAGCACGTAACCCGGCGAGACCAGACTGATCCCGCTCACGTTCGTGCAGTCTTTGTCCGTCAGGGCCGATCCACCGGGCGAGAACGCCGGCGGGGTCAACCCGCCCCACTCGCGAACGAAGATCGCCAGCATCATCGCCGCGGGAGCACACACCGCCACGGCCACCGCGGCACGCGCCACCGCCGCACCGCGCTCGCCCATTGGGGGAAGAAGGCCATACGTACGGTCAAGCGGGTCAACCGGCCCCGGCACCGGCTCTCCCCCGCGCCCCAGCCACGCCGCCATGACCAGCGGCGCGGCGGCCCACAGGTGGACCTGCCTCGTCAGCACCAGCAGCACCAACACCGACCCGCCCAGCACGTACCACGCCACGTTCACACGCTCAAAGACCGCGAGCGCCAGGATGCCAAGGACCCCCCACCACGCCGCGTTGTCCGGCAGCAGATACGCCGCCGACGAGAAGAAGTAACTGCTGCACAGCACGGGCAGCACAATCGCGGCACACGCCGCAGGACGGGCCCGGCGACCGACCACGCGCGCGAGTGTCCAAGCGAGTCCCACGGCAAAGAGCGCGTTCGCCATCCGCAGACCTGTGCGAGAGAGCCCCTCCCCATCCGCGTCGGCGCTCGTCCCCGTCACCCATGCCGCCGCCCGATCAAGCCCCGCGAGCATGAGGTGAATGAGCGGTGTAGTGGCAGAGCGGTAATCGTGCAGATCCGGCCCGGGCCATTGGGCCGCGAATGTGCGAACCACCCGGAGGTGGAAGAGCTCCTGGTCAAAGACCGCCCGCACGGCGGTGTCATCCGGCCCCGCGCCGGAACGATGCCCCGAGAGGATGTACCCCCAGCCAACCAGCAGGACCACGACCGCGGCCACCAAGGCGCAGGCCGCAGGCGAGTTGACCGGTCGGACCGGGCTCACCGATGGGCGAACAGGATCGTGGTCGCGCTGGGCATCCATGCCGACGGCATGGTAACCGACCGCGGACCTTCGCACCCTCGGTCCCCGGCTCCAGTCGTTCCTCTTCCCGTCCGATACCTGAAGGAGAGCCCCACGACTCGATGTTCATCCGGCCGCTCGGGCGTCCACATCGGCACGCCCAGCCGCCACGGAGCAACGTGCGATGGCGACGATCCTCCCTGCTCGCCGGCTGACCCCGGGATTGGTCCTCAAGCACGACCTGTTCAGCCGGCAGGGAATCCGCCTGCTGCACGCGGTGGCCCGGCTTGATGCCGGCGTCTGTCGCGCACTGACCCGCAGCGGGGAACCGTACTTTGTCATGGCCCGCGATGCCGCGGATGCCGCCCATGCCGCCAAGGAAGAGCCGGGCCATTCGCGGACCGCCAAGGAGAAGGCCACTCTACCGGCCCGGCCGTGGGCCGTGCGCTATCAGGAACTTGGTGCCGTCCGAGCGGCCATGCTCCGCGATGCCGATGCACTGCTGGCACGTCGCGAGCCGCGCCTTGCCGCTATCCCGCGCCGCGCCGGCACGACCGACCCCGTGCACATCCAGCGGGAAGACGCACCGGGATGGCTGGGCACGGCCGACCTCGCGGCGATGCGCCACCACGCCGTCGCGATGGTCGCGGATGCCCATGAACGGCTCTGTCGCGGCACGCCCCCGACGCTCGCATCCCTGGTCGAGATGGTGGATGAAACCACCGCGCTCTACGCCCGTCATCCTCGGCGATTCGCCCAACTCGCCACCGCTCCATTCCGCCCTGGCGATGCGCTGGCGGAGCATGCTTACACCGCGCTTGGCCTCTGCGTGTCGATGGCGGCTCGCCTCGGGTGGTCGAGGACGGATATCCGGCATGCTGGCCTCGCCGCGCTCCTCGCCGACGCGGGGATGCGGCTGGTTCATGAGGACATCCGCTCCTCCCCCGCGGCCCTCGACGATGCGGAACTGAACCGCATGCGGCGGCACGTGGCCCTCTCGGGCCTTCTCTCCACGGAGATCGACGGTCTACCGGAGGCAGTGACCCTCGCGATCATGCAGCACCATGAGCGCGACGACGGCACCGGCTACCCCCGGGCCGCCCA
>JBQTIJ010000027.1:0-10568 GCA_052388255.1 Phycisphaerales bacterium | reverse complement strand
CTCAACGGATTTGTCCGGTGCGCGCGGCGGTCTGCCTTGTTGTTCCCCCCCGTGGGTGCGCGCCCCGGGCCGTCCGGCCTTGGAGCGCCCATGACCCGCGATGAGATCTTCGGCAAGGTGAAGGACGTGCTGGTTGATGCACTGGCCGTGGATGATGAAGAGGTGACGGCGACGGCCTCGCTGGTCAAGGACCTTGGCGCGGAGTCGATCGACTTCCTCGACATCGTCTTCAAACTGGAGCAGGCCTTCGGCTTCAAGATCGCCAAGGGCGAGCTCTTCCCGGAGAACGTCACGCAGGACCCGACCTTTGTGAAGGACGGGCGCGTGACGGCCGAGGGCATCGCGACCTTGAAGGCGCGCCTGCCGCACGTGGACTTTGTGAAGTTCGAGCAGAACCCGGAGCTCGCGAAGGTTGTGCAGGTCTTCACGGTGGACACACTGGTCCGCTTCGTTGAGAAGAAGCTGGCCAAGTAGGCCGCCTGGAGCGACCCGTGCGCTGGATGTGGATCGACCGCGTCGTCGAACTCGAGCCGGGCCGGCGGCTGGTGGCCGTGAAGAGCGTCTCGCTCTCGGAGGAGCATCTGCACGATCACTTCGCGGCCGATGCCGCGCGAGGGCTCCCGGCGATGCCCGTGATGCCCGGGTGCTTCATTGTCGAGGGCATGGCCCAGACCGGGGGCATTCTTGTCGGCCATGCGGAGCACTTTGCTCAGAAGGTCATCCTTGCGAAGATCAGCAAGGCGGAACTGACGCGCGAGGCCTTCCCGGGCGACACGCTTCGATACACCGCGCTCATCGAGCGCATGGATGAGCAAGGGGCGAGCGTCAAGGGGACGGTCGAGATCTTTGACCATGCGCGTCCGGAGCGCGGGTACGCCGCGCTCGGCACCATCGACCTTGTCTTCAGTCACCTCGACAGCAACACCGGCGCGGGGGGCCAGAGCGGGGTGGACTTTCCCGCCCACAACTTTGTCTTTGGCGAGAGCTTCAAGACCCTCCTCCGCAGCAGCGGCGTCGGGTCTTAAGACGCGGTGGCCGCGCCGCAACGAGCGGGCCAACCATCCGCCGTGTTCTCTTCCGCGCACGCAGAGATCGACCACGAAGATGACGGCCCACCATCCGGGTTGGCGCAGCGAGCGGGCGGCCCCCGGACGGGTCGCTGGCCCTTTGCACCCATGGCGCTGGCGGCCCTGATCAGCGGGATTCTGGCAGCGAGAGCCGGGGTCGGCGATTCCACACCCGCCGCCGCGGGCGCGAGCGGTCCACCGACGCTGACGGCCCTTGTCGGTTCGCCCGCGCTTTTCGGGCTCGCCTGTGCTGCGCTTGTGGCGGCCGCCCTGACGCGCGGGCGCGGGTGCATGGGCGCCCTGCTGCTCGCGGCGGCGCTCATCGGGGCGGGGGCGTTCACACTGCGGACCATCGAACGACGCGCGGATGACCTCTCGGCCTGGGCCCAGAGCGAACCGGACGCGCTGCCGATCATCGTGGAGGGGGTGGTGCTGACGACCCCGGCCGTCGACCCCGGCGCACCCGACCGGCAGACACCGGGGCGCGGACGCGGGCCGACATCGCGCTTTGACCTTGATATCGAGAGCGTCGAGACCCCGAGCGGGTCCGTGCCCGCGACGGGCAGACTGCGCGTCTTTGTCCGTGATGAGGTGACAACCATCAGCGCGGGGGATCGTCTGCGGCTGCGGGGCGAGTGGCGGCCGGTGCGCGGACCGATCAACCCCGGCGAAAGCGACGAGCGGTTGTGGGCAGGGCAGGAGGGACGCGCCGGGAGCGTCTCCGTCGCCGCGGCGGATCTGCTGACGCCTCTTCCCCCGCGGTCTGACCTTGCGTCGCGGGCAACCGCCTTCGGCCTTCGAGGGCTGGCGGCGCTCCGAGCAGGAGCGGCGCGATGGCTGGAAACAGCCCTCGATGGCGACGACCCCGAGGGGACCTTCACACCCGCGAGGGACCCCGCCCGGGCAATGCTGGGGGCCTTGCTGATCGGACGCGAGGACCGCTCGCTTGAACCGGTGAGCGATGCCTTCACCCGGCTGGGGCTCGTACACATCCTCTCCATCTCCGGATTCCACCTTGTGGTGCTGGCGGGGCTCGTGGGCCTGTTGATCCGGCTGACGGGCGACCGCGGCGTGCTTGAGCCGGTGCTCGTCGCCACTGTCGTGCTTATCTATCTGTTGGTCGTGCCGGCCGAGGCGCCGGTGCTGCGATCGGGGATCATGGTCCTCGTGTTCCTTGCCGCCGAATGCGCTGGCAGGCGCTACCACCGGCTGAACCTGCTCGCCCTCATCGCCGCCGCCCTGCTGCTGTGGCGGCCCATGGACCTCTTTGCCCCGGGTTTCCAGCTCTCCTTCATGGTCACGGGTGCCCTCATCGCCTTTGCCGAGCCGCTGAGGCGGCGGTGGTTTGAGCCGCGGCTGCGCGGCGGAGTCTCGCGCCAGCCGCGGACGGTCGTCGGCATGTTTGCGCACTGGGTGGTGCTGGGCATGCAGGGCGGCCTTTCGGCGAGCGTCCTCGCGTGGGGCGTCTCCGCCCCGATTGTGCTCTATCACGCAGGGCTGCTCAGCCCGGCCGCGCCAGTCACCGGCTTCGTTCTGACATTTGTGTTCACCGGAGTCATGTGGGCAGGGTCGATAGCGCTCGCGCTCGTGCCGCTCTCGGCGGCGCTCGCCTGGCTGGCAGGGAGGGTGCTGGCGTGGTTGGCGGGCTTTGCCACCTGGGCATGCCTGACGCTCGACGGGCTGCCGGGCATGGCGATCGGCCTGCCGCGGGTCTCAGAGGCGTGGACGATCGGCGCGGTCGTCACGGCGTTCGCGTGGCTGCGGGGCGGATGGTCAACACCGGGTTTTCGCACACGGCGCTGGCTTGCTTCAACCCTGGTGCTCGGATGGCTCGCGGTGACACTGGCGCTCGCCTCGCGGGCAGGACCGGATGAACAGGTGAGCATCGCGGCCCTTGCCGGGCGGAGGCCCGGGCCGCACCCGGCCCATCTTGTTCGTGCGGGTGATCAGGCCGTGCTGGTGCTTGGGACAACAGCCACCGAGGGGGAGGTACGAAGGTCTGTCCCGCGAACGCTGCGGGCGCTCGATGCCTGGCGGGTGCGGAGCGTGGTGCTGGCCGAAGGGTGCGAGGCGGCGGGCGCGCTCCCGGAACTGGCCGCGCGCATCGGGCTTTCCGATGTGCATGTGCCAGCGGGGATGATCGCCCTCGCGCGGGAACGGCCGGGTTCGGAGGCGGGGCTCGCACTCGCTGCGTGCGAACAGCGCGGCGTGCGCGTGCATGCGACCGGGTCTGGGGCGGGTGGCAGGATCACGCTCACTCCCCGCGTGGCGCTTGAGGCGGGGGGGCCGGACCCGACGCTCATCCTCGGCCCGGCGGACGCCACGGGCACGGGGCGCCCGGCGGAGATTGTGCTCAGAGCGGTGCTCGAAGGGGCAACCGCGCGGAAGGGCGCCGACGGCGCGGCACGGCCTCGGTTCGGCCTTGTCGTGCTCGATGGTGCAGGACGGGTCATACGCACAACAACCGGGCCCGAGTGAACACGCGGCCTCGGCGGGTTCAGACGCTGTCCTCGTCTTCACCGGCCTCGGGCTCGGCTTCGTTCTCAAGCGGGAAGCCCTCGTCCTCTGCGTCGTCAAGACCGGCCCGAGCGCGGGCGGCCTGAGGACCTTCGCGGGCCGCGTCCATGCATGCCTCGGCAAGGCGCTGGTGGAGTTTCTCGTGGTCTGGGTGAGCCGCGACGCGGAGGAGGAAGTCCTCCACGCGGGCGTAGCCGGGCCGAGAAGGATCGACCGTGGCGATCGCGGCGTCACCAAGGGCCTCGGTCGCGTTCAGGAACCACTCGATGGGTGGCAGAACGTCCTCAACAAGCGAACCCGCAGCGGCCATGGTCGAAGCGGCCCGAGCGGGTGCGTGCGGCTCCGCGTGCCGGGGCACGCCCTTCTTAACCACGCGACGACCTCGCGACGCGGGGGCCGGGGGCAGCCGCGGCGGCGCGACACGGGCACGGATCGTCAGCGGGCCGAGGGCCACCACGGGCCAATGGCCGGTGCGGGTGGTGGGCTCGCGGGTGACGACAATGATGGGGACGCCGGTGCGGTCGGCCATCTCGCGGAGCATGCGGCCATCAAGCCCCACGCGGGGCGGCCGGATGAGGTAGCACCCGGGGAGGAGGGCCTCGACCTTGGGGAGTTGATCATCGACAACGAAGATCCGCCGTGAGTCCACGGCGAGGTCGCGTTTCTGACGGCGCGACTCCTGCAGAGGAAGGCAGATGCGGGCCATGCGCTCAAAGTCGCACTGCGTGTGCGCGAGTTCAAGGGCCTCCACACACAGGCGCTCGCTCTCGAAGTAGTGCCGCTCGACAAGAGCGCGGCTTGCCCGCTCCATGATCTCGTCAACACGGACGCCGGGTGGGTCTTTGGTCTTGCTCACGTCCGGTGATTCCTTGGCGCGGGGCGCGACCGGGAGACGCCCGGGCTGCGCGAGATGCTATCAGGGCGCATCGGCGCGGGCCCGCGCGGGGAAGGCGGGCCGCGCCGCCGTAGCATGATCCCCAATGTGCGGACGCTACGCCCTTGCCACCCCGAGTTCTGCGTTGGCCGAGATGCTCAGCGCCGAGGACCTGATGACCGGGTGGCGTGCCCGGTACAACCTGGCCCCCATGCAGGATGCACCGGTGCTCCGCATGCCGGGCGGAACGCGCAGGGTGCTCGAACGCCGCCGCTGGGGGCTGGTGCCCGGTTGGGCCAAGGACGAGTCCATCGCCTCGCGCCTTCTGAACGCGCGATCCGAGACGGCCGCGACGACGGCGGCCTTTCGGGGAGCCATGCGGGCGCGACGCTGCGTGGTGCCGGCGGACGGGTTCTATGAATGGCAGGCCATCCCGGGCGGGAAACGTCCCCACTACATCCACCGGGCGGACGGGCGGCCGCTCCTGTTCGCAGGGCTCTTTGAGGATTGGCCGGCCGGCCCGCAGGGCGACCCGGCAGGTGCTGGCCCGGCGGATCAGCGCGTGCGAACGTTCACCATTCTGACGACCGGCGCCAACGACTTCATGCGGGCTCTGCACGACCGCATGCCCGTCATCCTTGAACCGGAGGACCTCCCCGCGTTTCTCGACCCTGATCGCGACGGAGCGGCCGTGACCCCAATGCTGCGCGCCGCCCCCGACGGCGTGCTTGAGGCCCATCCGGTCTCCAGCCGCGTGGGGAATGTCCGCAACGACACGGCGGACCTTGTGCTGAGAGCGACGGAGCGGGAAGGGCTGTTCTAATCTCCGACCACTACCCCGCACTCCGGACAGCGGGCAGCTCCGGCAAGGTCATACCCGCATTCGCCGCAGCGGCCGGCTTGGCGCCGACCTCGACTATGACAATACAGCCGATGGCGGCAGGGAAGCCGTGTCCGGATCTTCCTCGACATCCCTGTAGTTCGACATAGCTGCCCGCACTTCGCCCGGGCAACTCGGGTGCGCCTTGCCGACCGAACAACACTCCGTAAACCCATTCTCAACAAGCCGTTACCGAAGCGGATTGGCTAATCGATTGGCTAAAGCTTGGCTAAGACCCCGGGTCCGATGGCGGGTTAGCCAAGCCCCACTTTGCCCCGAACCGCTGCTTGTCCGGTGCGATCTGGCCGTTGCGACGCATCTCTTGGAGCAGGTTGCGGACATAGTCTCGCTTCTGCCGGTCGCTTCGTTGCTCAGCGCACTGAAGTACCGGCCGATCTTCTCCGAGTCGAAGCTGTTCTTCGCCTCTTTGAACTCGACCAACTCCGTCTCGTCGCGGAGCTTTAACAACCCACCGAGAACATCACTGAGTTCCTTTGGGGTAATATCGGTGCCGCCTCTGTGTTGAACGTGGTTCTTGAACGCCGGTGTGATCGGACCCCATGCGGTCCCGATCGGCCTCATTGGCCGCCGAGATGACGACGAACCGATCGCCCCTCCGCCCAAGAGCGTTTCTTCCGAATACGAACCCGTCGAGGGTTGGCTGCTGGAACATGGGTACTGGTGGCAGGGGGTCGGATCGAAATCGCAGACAATCCACAGCGTATCAGAGGAACGAAGGCCCCGCCCCTGAGTGGTTGCGAGTTCGTTCTACCTCATCCGCGATCACAACCCCGCACTCCGGACAGCGGGCAGCCCCGGCAAGGTCATACCCGCATTCGCCGCAGCGGCCGGCTTGGCGCCGACCTCTCCGGCGGGCCCGGACCCAGCCGCCATGGACCCAGAAAGGTGCGGCGACCCCAAGAAAGAGCAGCCCTGCATTGGCGAGAAACCCGCCATAAAGGATGCGCAGCGGCAGCCGCACGGCGGTGCCTGCGAGGCGATCCGCGACGCTGAACCGGAGGCCTCGGACAAGCAACATGTCGTCGATCTCCCTGCTGTCGCCAGTGACGGGCTCGCTGGCGGCGTTTCGGGAAGTGAACGAAGACTCCTGCAACCGGTCGCAGGCAAGGGCGGGGAAGGGCCAGCCGAAAGCGCGCCGATCAAACGAATAGAGCTCAAAGACGCTCGCGGGACGCTGCGCCGCCGGATCGGCTGCGCGCGTGATGCTCGCCCGCACCTGAATGTCCACCCGTCCGAATCCGCTCTGCTGGCCCGCATAGTCAAAAGGATCGCTCCCTTCGCGAAGGTCTCGCCACGCGGCCGGGACCGGGCCGGGCCATTCGATCGGCTCGACGGGCCAAGTGCCCACCGGTGGAGGGAGGCAGGCGAGCACCCAGCAGACAACCACTGTTGCCGCCAACGCCGCGGCTGCCGTCGTCGCGTGGACCTTGAGTGCGCCCCCAGCAGGGCGCGATCCGCCGACATGCCCTTTCACGCGCCACCCCCGCTTGGGGCCGGGGCCGCCGCCCCTGCGCGGCGATGACCGCATTCCGGGCATGTGGTCAGCGGACCGAGCGCGTAACCACACCCGGCACACCCGCCGCGGAGGGCGCGGAGTCTGGCCGCAAGGCGGCGCGCGAAGAAGATCAGCAACCACGCCGCCAGCGCATAGATGGGCAGGTTCAGGGCCCAGCCGAGAGGATCAGGGCGGATGGGTATGAAGTACCGGGGCTTCTCCTTGGCGAGCCCCCCGGCGACGGCGGCGGGTGCGCCGCCAAGCAGGCCCTTCTCGACAAACCCGCGCTCCGTCAGCCCAGCGGTCTCCGGTGAGCCGACCCATACGCCACCCACGCCACGGCCGAAGATGAAGTCGCGCCGCATGGCCGGGAAGGGCCAGCCAATCGTGTGAACCTCGTACACGAGTTCGGCCCCGGAGGTGGCCGGGCTCATTCGGCCCCCGCCGTTGTCGCCCACGCGATAGATCTCAAGCGTCCGGCACCAGGAACGGTGTACTCCCCACACGATGTTCCGCTCCTGGTCAAAGGGGGGCGGCACGGACCCGGGCAGCGTGGCAGCAGGAATCTCCGGGACGCCCACCGAGAGCAACGGTTCATCCGTGGTCACGCTGAGAACGGTGCAAACGCCCACAAGCAGGAGCGCGCCGACAACCACTGCGAGCACCGTTTCGGGGAGAAGCTGTGTGCAGCGGGATCGGGTACGCGACTGCAGCATGGGTTCAGACGGCGTGCTCAGGCGACGATACGTAAGCCGACCACTTCAAGGATGCTCTGGAGCAGCATCCCCGTCAAGGGACGGGTCGAGTTCCGCCGCGTAAAGAAGCGCGCTGCTGCCGGGGGGGAGGCGTTCTCGCAGGATGACCACGGTGTCGCGCCACCTCTTCTCGGCGGCGAGCCGGTCGGGCGTGGGATCGGTCTCCACCCACCGGGAATAGAGCCGGTGGACACTCCGGGCGGCAAGGAAGAGCGTGGCCGACCGGTTGGAGAGAGCGCGGGAGGCGTCGATCATGGCGTAACCGGTGAGCAGATCGGGCTCCGCGGCCTGAAGGTCACCGCGTGCGAGGGCCGACTCGCCGAGCATCAGGACGGCGCGCCCCCGGATCGCGAGCGCGTTGGCTGGCCCGTCCCCCGAGGCAGTAGCCACCACTCGCGCCAGGCGCTCGGCCGCGGCGAAATCATCCATGCGCCACAACTGCATGGCAAGATTCATCTGGGCCTGCGAGTACTCGCCCTCGACGCGCGGCTCGGCGCTGCCGAAGACCTGCAAGGCCTGCTCAAAAGCGCGGAGCGACAGGGCATGGTCACCGAGGTTCTGCGCCGCGACACCAAGGCCGTTATAGGCATGACCCGTGCGCGGCGCTTCCGGGCCGTAGCCGCGCTCGGCGAGTTCGACCCCGCGCTGGCGCCGCTTGACGGCGGTGGCGAAGTCGCCGCGCGACTCCGCGATCCATGCAAAGAAGTCATGGGTGATGATGGTCCAGGGGCTCTCAGGCCCGAGGGTCCGCTCGTACAGGATGAAGGCCTCCTCATAGGCCTTCTCGGCTTCGTCGTAGCGGCGAGCCATCTGGAGGTGGATGCCCAGTTGCACGAGCGCATCCGCAACGCTCGGATGAAACGGGCCAAGGGCCTCGCGATAGTCGGCGACGACCCGGCGGAGGTCCTCTTCGAGATTCTCGCGGGTATGGGTTCGCGATGCCGCATGGCCGCGGGCCTCCGCCGCCTGGGCCGAGCGCGGTCCATAGAGCGACTCGGCCAGGGTGGTGGCCTCGTGCAGGAGGGCGGCCGCATCGCCGTGATCGGTATCCAGATAGCGGGCGTTGGCGAGGGCCTGGAGTGCGCCGATGAACTCCGGCGAACGATCAAGACCCAGCCGACGGTAGATGGCGACGGCCCGGGCCGCGAGGGCGAGCGCCTGCCCGTGGTCGCCCCGATCGCTGCGAAGCTGCGAGAGTTCAATGAGCGCCGCGGCGGTCTCGGTGGTGCCCTGGTCGGTGGTGGCATGCGCGTCGGGGCCGCTGAGGTCAAGGGCGCGCTGGGCGTTGCGCTCTGCTTCCTCTTTCTCGCCGATCCAGCGGAAACTCTGGGCCAGCGAGTGCCGCACCGCCCCCTCCACCTCCGGCTCATCGCGGAGCGACCCATTGTCGATGCGGACCGCGGCGATGCGGAGGACCTCGCGCACGGTGATGGGGCGGCCGGTGAGTCCGCTGGGGTAGGCGCTCGAGAGCACCTCTTTCATGAACCCGTCGGCGGCCCGGTGACGGCGCACGGCACGATCGGCGAGGTCGCGGGCGGTTGATTCGCGCTGCTGGGACTTGATCGCGGCATCGCGCTCCTCGCTGGCGCGGACCAGGCCATACGTGGAGGCAAGAAGCCCGACAACGAGCGCGAGGGTGACGGACGCGCCCGCGCCGACCGCCACGCGGTTGCGCCGCACGAGTTTGCGAAAGCGATAGACCGCGCTCGGCGGCGCGGCGAGCACGGGCTCGCCCGCGAGGTGGCGGGCCAGGTCGGCCGCGATCTCGCCCGGGCTGGCGTATCGACGGGCCCGGTCCTTCTCCATGGCGCGCATCACGATCCAGTCGAGATCGCCCCGGACCTGCGCAAGGGTGAGCGTGGGGGGGATTCCTTGCCCCGCGTTCGCCTCGGGCCCGGCGAAATCCGGCCGGGGCGAAGTTGCGCTCAGGCGCGTCGAAGGGCGCGGAGGGTCCTCCTCGCGCAGAATGCGACGCACCTCATCAAGGGCCGCCCCGCGGAGCCGCTCGCCATCAAAGGGGGTCACACCCGTGATGAGTTCATAGAGGAGTACGCCAAGGGAGTACACGTCCGCCCGAGTGTCCACGTCTGTCCCGCCCAGGGCCTGCTCCGGAGCCATGTACTGCGGGGTGCCGATGAACTGGCTGACCTCGGTCAGGGCCGTGATCCCGGGGCCGCGCCCGCCCGTGGCCTTGGCGATGCCAAAGTCGATGATCTTCGGCACGGCCGCCCCGATGGAGCCCGAGTCGGTCCGGGCCGGAGCATCGACGCCTTCCCCGGGCCCGCCACCGCCCGCCACCAGCACGTTGCCGGGCTTCAGGTCGCGGTGGATCACGCCCTTCTGGTGGGCATGCTGCACGCCCTCGCAGACCATGGCAAAGAGCCGCAGCCGTTCCGCCAGCCCCAGCCCGCGCCGCGCGCAGTGCCGGGTGATGGGCTCTCCTTCGACGAGTTCCATGACAAAGTACCCACGCCCGGAGGGAGTGGCCCCGGCATCAAAGACGCGCGCGATGCACGGGTGATCCATCACGGCGAGGGCCTGCCGCTCTTGGCCGAACCGTGCCACGACCTGGGCCGTGTCCATGCCCACCTTGATGATCTTGAGCGCGACCTCACGGGCGACGGGCACCGCCTGCCTGGCCCGCCACACCACGCCGAAGCCCCCCTCGCCGAGCTTCTCCACCAGTTCATAGTTATCGATGCGGTCCCCGGCACGCTCGCCCAGTGCCACCCCACCGTGATGCTCATCGAGCGTCTCGGCTGAGCGCAGCAGCGAGCGCACCTCCGCGTGGAGCTCCTCGTCACCGGCGCACAGCCGCTCGAGCAGCGACGGGCGATCCTGCGGCGCCGCGTCAAGAACGCTGTTCATCACTGCGCGAACGGTCTTCCACTCCGGCTTGCCCATGAGCGCACCGATCACCCTTGGCCGAGTTCCTCAATGGCCCGCCGCAAGAAAGCGC
>JBQTIJ010000026.1:0-2985 GCA_052388255.1 Phycisphaerales bacterium | reverse complement strand
CGGACGCCCATGGCGCAGATCTTTTCGCTGGCGTGAGGATCAGCGCACCTGGGTTGGGCGACCGTGGCCGATGGGCCCGCGGGGTGGTCGAGCCCGGTCCCGACCCAGACGCCTGTCGCACAATGGTCGCGACCGGCGGAGATTCCGAACTCCGCCACGGTCTGGATGACGGCATGTTCGAGCAGGCGCATGTAGTCGTGGAGACGAAGCCCGAGGGCGTTCAGGTCGAGAATCGGGTAAGCGACGATCTGGCCCGGGCCGTGGTAGGTCACGTCGCCGCCGCGGTCGGTCTCCACGACGGCAATTCCCATGCTGGCAAGGGCGTCGCGCGAGTGCAGGATGTGGTCCGCGGCTTCCGGGCGGGGCGTGATGGTGATGGTGGGGGGGTGCTCGACAAAGAGAAGGAACCCGGCGACGGGCTGGCCCGCATCCCGCGCGGCGAGGACATCCTCGAGGTGCCGGCACTGGGCGGCGTAGGCCTCCGCGTAGGTGGCATGGCCGAGATCGATGACGGTCAACGGGAGCACAGGTGAATGCTACCCGGGGGCATGCCCGAATAGGATTCAGCATGGTCACTCGACATCCCACGGCGATCGTGGACGAACGCGCCGTGCTCGGCGATGGTTGCGACATCGGACCCTTCTGCGTGATCAGCGGCGAGGTGACACTCGGCGCGGGCGTGCGGCTGATGGGGAGCAACTACATCTCCGGGCCGACGACCATCGGGGATGGGTGCACGCTCTACCCGCACTGCTGCATCGGGTTCGGGCCGCAGGACGTGAAGTTCAAGCCGGGGATGACCACGCCGGGCGTGGTGATCGGGAAGAACGGCATCTTTCGTGAGCATGTGACGATCCATGCCGCGAGCAAGCCCGATGGGCCCACGCGGCTGGGGGACAATGTCTTCATGCTCGCCAACAGCCATGTTGGGCATGACGCAGTGCTGGGGCACAATGTGACGTTGATCAACAACGTCTCGATCGGGGGCCATGCCTCGATCGGCGACAACGCGCTCTTCGGGGGGAGCTGCGTGGTGCACCAGTTTTGTCGCGTGGGGCGGTTCGCCATGATCGCGGGAATGGCGGGCATCTCGTACGACGTGCCGCCCTTCTGCACGGTGAACGCGATCAACCGCATCGGCGGGATCAACCGCATCGGGCTGCGGCGCAACGGGTTTTCGCGCGAACACATCACCGCCGTGGTGCGGGCGTACTTTGACGTGCTGCGCGACCCCAAGCATCGGGAGGTCATGGTCACGGAACTGCGCGAGCGGGCCGAGCGGTCTGGGTGTGGCCCCCTTCGCGAGATGGCCGAGTTCATCGCCGAGACCAAGCGCGGCATCTGCGCCGGTATGGGAAAGCCGCCGCGGGATGCCGTGGCGTGGTTCAAGAAGTCGGAGATGCTGGCGCGCCAGGCCGTGCCTGCGGCGGAGATGGATGATGACCTTTGAGCGAGATCGCTTGATCGCCGTGGATGAACGCACCCAGCATGATCCTGCAAACTGAGCCGACCACCATGACCACGACATCCACCACTGCTCCTTCATCCGCGGCGAGTCCGGCCGGCCGGCCCGGCGGCGGTGGCCGACCGGCCACGCTTGCGGATCAGTTGCTTGCCTCGCCCGCGGTGACGAGCGCGGTCGATGCGCTGGTGGACGAGGTTCGGGCTCGTTCGGAGCAGTTGACCGATGCACGACCGGCCAACCCGGCCCTCGCGGCCGACTATGCGGAGTTCATGCGCCGGGCTTCGGTGGTTCGCGGGCGGGACCTGCTTTACCCCTACCTCGGCAGCGGCGTGGGGCGTGGGGCGCTGGTGGAACTGCTCGATGGATCGGTGAAGTGGGACATGATCTGCGGGATCGGGGTCCACTTCTTCGGGCATTCAGATGCGGAGATGGTCAAAGCTGCGGCGTGGGCGTCGATCTCGGACACGGTGATGCAGGGGAACCTGCAGGCGAACTTCGACGGGTATGCATTCGCGGAGAAGTTTCTCTCGCTCGCGAAGCGGTCGAGCCGGCTGGCCCACATCTACATGAGCACCAGCGGGTGCATGGCGAACGAGAACGCGCTCAAGGTGTGCTATCAGAAGCATGCCCCGGCCTCGCGCGTCATCGCCTTCAAGGACTGTTTCATGGGTCGGTCGGTGACCATGAGCCAGATCGGTGACGCGGCGGCGAACCGCATTGGCCTGCCTCTTTCAACGCAGGTGGATTACCTGCCGTTCTATGACCCGATGGCGGCAGCTCGGATGGGCGAGGCGCGGTACATCGACGGCTGCGTCGCCCAGTTGCGGGAGTACATCGACCGGTACCCGAAGCAGCATGCGTGCTTCATCTTTGAGTTGGTGCAGGGGGAAGGTGGCTTCAACGTCGGTACGCGCGACTACTTCAAGGCCCTGATGGACGTCTGCAAGGCGAGCGGGATCGCCGTGTGGGATGACGAGATCCAGTCGTTCGGCCGCACCGAGAGCATGTTTGCCTATGAGGCGCTCGGGCTTGGAGACTATGTGGACGTCTTCTGTGTCGGCAAGATGACGCAAGTGTGCGCCACGCTCTACACGAAGGAGTACAACCCGGGGCCGGGGCTGCTGAGTGGGACGTTCACAGGCGGGAGTGTTCCCTTCGCGGTCGGATCGCGGGCGCTTGACCGGCTTGCGGAGGGGGATTTCTTCGGTCCGACCGGTCGATTCGCACGGACCTTCAGCGCGTTCCAGGGCCACGCCCGGGCCCTCATCGCCAAGCATCCCGAGTGGTTCCCGGCGTGTCCTGCGGTCCCAGACCTTGTGGGGGGTGTCGGGGGCATGATGCGCTTCACGCCCTTTGGCGGCGTGAAGGAGAAAGTGATGAAGGCCTGCAAGACGATGTTTGAAGAGGGCGTGATCGTGTTCTACTGCGGGCATGGTCCGTACCACGTGCGCATGCTCCCGCCCATGCCGGTCTTTGACGATGCCGATTGGCCGAAGGTCTTCGCCTGCATTGAGCGCGGG
>JBQTIJ010000025.1:0-3068 GCA_052388255.1 Phycisphaerales bacterium | reverse complement strand
AGTCGGTTTGGTTGGCCAAACTGGTGAGTTCAGGTAATCTATCCATTCGTTGGCGGGTTCCATCCATGCCTGCACGCCCCGAGCGATCGAGGCCGCGGAACCTGCATCGGGGTTGGCCAGATCGGTTCGTTCTCGTAAGGGTGTTTTTCCATGGTGCGGACGAGTCTTCTCTCCGTGGCGTTGGCCATTGTCTGTTTCTTTGTCCAGCCGTTCGCGAGCGCGCAGACCATGTCGCCGGACGGGGCGTGGACGATTCTGCCGTCCTTCGCGCCGGCTGTTGAGAACGAAACGGGCTGGGTTCGCCCCGCGCGGTTCCAGGCGCTCGCTCTTGACCGGGCCGCGCTTGCCGCGGTGCTCGCCGCAGCGCCACTCGAAGGAACCCCGGCCGCGGCGGCGGCGCCGCTGATCTTCGGGCTCCCTGACCCGCAGGGCGTGGTGCACTTTTTCAAAGTCGCGGAGTCGCCGGTGATGGAGCCGGGGCTTGCGGCCCAGTTCCCTGAGATCCGGACCTATGTGGGTCAGGGGATCACGCATCCGGCGGAGACTCTGCGCATGGACCTGACCCCACAGGGGTTCCACGCGCAGGTGCTTGGACCAACTGAGCACTCGCCCACGGGCATCAGCGGCGGGGCGTGGTACATCGATCCTTACAGCAAGGGCGATGATGTTCACTACGGCTGCTACTACAAGCGGCACCTCAAGCCGGTCCACCGGTTCGTGTGCGAGGTCAACGAGCAGACCCCTCCGCCGGACAACGACCCGATCCCCGGCGAAGGCGCGGGGGGGATCAACATCCTGACGAGCGGTCCGTCGCTGCGGACGTATCGGCTGGCGTGCGCCGCGACGGCGGAGTACACCGCCTTCCATGGCGGGACAGTGGCCTTGGGCCAGGCGGCGATCGTGACGGCTGTGAACCGTGTGACGGGTGTCTACGAGACGGAACTTGCGGTTCGGCTGACGCTTGTCGCGAACAACTCGAACATCGTGTACACCGACTCGGGCACCGATCCCTATTCCAACGGGAGCGGGAGCACGATGCTGGGACAGAACCAGACAACGTGTACGAACGTGATCGGCTCTGCAAACTACGACATCGGGCATGTCTTCAGCACCGGCGGCGGCGGCATCGCCGGGCTTGGCGTGGTCTGCTCATCAACTTCCAAAGCACGGGGCGTGACCGGATTGCCGGCACCGACCGGGGACGCCTTCTGGATCGACTTCGTGGCCCATGAGATGGGCCACCAGTTCGGGGCCAATCACTCCTTCAACGGGACCACCGGCAACTGCTCGGGCAACCGCAACGCCAGCACGGCGATGGAGCCGGGCTCCGGCAGCACCATCATGAGTTATGCCGGGATCTGCGGCGCCGATGACCTTCAGCCGAACTCGGATCCGTACTTCAGTTTCATCTCCCTGCAGGAGATTCGTGCAAACGTGGAGGGCTCCACCGCGAGCACCTGCGGCACATCGACCGCCACCGGTAACAGCGCGCCGACCATCAGCGCTCCGGGCATCAACGGGCTCACGATCCCCATCGGCACCCCGTTCGCCCTGACGGCCTCCGGGTCTGACCCGAACGGTGATGCCCTGACCTACAGCTGGGAAGAGCGTGATCAAGAAAGCACAGGCCGCACCCTCACGACGGCGGACAACGGCGCCATGCCGCTCTTCCGCGTCTTCAACCCCTCCACGAGCCCGACGCGGACCTTCCCACAGCTCTCGAAGATCCTTAACGGCACAAGCAACAACAGCGAGAAACTCCCTGTGCTTTCGCGGGGGGCCTTCCGATTCACCGTCACGGCCCGTGACAACCGCGCGGGCGGCGGCGGGGTGGAGCGCGCGGATGTCTCGCTCATCGTCAACAGCGCGGCCGGACCATTCGCCGTCACCAGCCCCGCCAGCCCGGTCTCCTGGGCCGCGGGCACGACGCAGACCGTGACCTGGAACGTGGCGGGCACAACGGCCAACGGGGTGAACTGCGCGAACGTGCGCATTCTGCTCTCCACCAACGGCGGCACCACCTTCCCGATCACGCTCCTCGCGACCACACCCAACACGGGCACCGCTTCGTTTGTGGTGCCCAACAACCAGACGACCACCGGGCGCATTCGCGTCGAGGGCGTGGGAAACGTCTTCTTCAACATCGGCGCGGGCACCGTGACGATCACCGCGCCGGTCAGCGGCGTTGTACTCACGGGCACCGGGGCCAACACGATCAGCGACACCACCGGCAACGGCAACGCCAACGGCCGCATCGACCCGGGCGAGAGCGCGATCGGGCTGGTTGTGCAGATCTCGAACGGCGGCACCGCCACGGCCACCGGTGTCAGCGCGACGCTGACGAGCAGCACCCCCACCGCGACGGTGACCACCGGTTCGAGCCCCTACCCGAACCTCGGCCCCAGTGGCGGAGCAGGTGTGAACTCGACGCCGTTTGTCCTGAATGTGAGCTCGGCCCACCCCTGTGGGACCCCGATCGCACTGTCGCTCGCCATCACCTCCACGCAGGGGACCGGTACTTACAACTTCTCGCTCCAGACCGGACAGCCGGGCGGCATCTCCGGCCAGCAGGTCTTCACGTATGCGGGGGGAGTTGTGGCGATCCCGGATAGTCCGAACCCGGGCGTGAACGCCACTTTGAATGTCAGCGGGTTGACAGGCACCATCGCTGATATCGACCTGCGATTTGATGGCACCACCTGCAACGCCACCGTGGGCTCGACCACCGTTGGGCTCGACCACACCTGGCTCGGCGACCTGGTCATCACCCTCACCAGCCCATCGGGCACGGTCGTCACGCTCGCCAACCGCCCCGGCGCGACGGGCAACGGTGGCAACAACCTCTGCCACACCATCCTGGACGACGAAGCTGCGGCCGCCTTCCAGAGCATCACGAGTGCCGGGAATCCGTGGACGGGGAGCTACATTCCCGCGGCCGCGCTCGGCGCATTTGACGGCCAATCGGCCAATGGCATCTGGACGCTCAATGTCACCGATCTGGCGGCCCAGGACACGGGGAACATCCGCGCATTCTCGGTGCTCATCCGGACCAACAACCCGGCATCATG
>JBQTIJ010000024.1:0-3720 GCA_052388255.1 Phycisphaerales bacterium | reverse complement strand
GGGCCGGCCCCGTGCCTCCTCTCCGCCGGCGCACGGGTCCGTTGCTACGCTGGGGCCGGGACCCCCACCGCCAGCGCGCACGCCAACACCCCTGTACGCGTCCTGCCCATGCCCACGCCGCACCACTCCATGACTCCTCAAGGCCAGCCCGCGTCGGCAGAGAGTGCATTCCTGCACTCGTACCGTGGGAAGTTCGTGGTCTTTGAAGGACCCGACGGGTCGGGCAAATCCACGCAGTTCAGGCGGCTCATCGATCTCTTCAACGCCCACGGCGTGCCGCTGACGCAGGTGCGTGAACCGGGGGGCACGGTCACGGGGGAGCGCATCCGGCAGGTGCTCCTCGATCGGGCCAACACCGGCATGACGGTGCGCTGCGAGATGCTGCTGTATATGGCCAGCCGGGCGGAACTGGTGGAGCGCACCATCCTCCCTGCGCTGCAGCGCAGCGAGTGCGTCCTGGCCGACCGCTTCGTCGCCAGCACCCTCGCCTATCAAGGCACCGCCGGCGGCCTCCCCGGCGCAGACATCGCCGCCGTTGCGCGGGTCGCCACGCGCGGGCTGATGCCCGATGTGGTGCTGCTCTTTGACGTCGACCAAGCCGTGGCCGCGCGCCGGCTCTCTCCCTTGCTCGACCGCATGGAGGCCAAAGGCGCCGAGTTCCACCGGCGCGTCCGGCAGGGGTACCTTGATCAGGCCAAGGCCGATCCGAGGCGCTACTCCGTCATCGACGCGAGCCAGCCGGAAGACGCCGTCTGGGCCGCCACGCTCAAGGCCCTGCGCGAGCGCGTCTGAACCCCGGGAGGCGAAGACCGTGACCACGCCGCCCGCCGGATTCATCTCACCGCGCCAAGCAGTCTCCCTCCTCTTTGTCGCCAATGGATGGGCCATGGCCTCGTGGGTCGCCCACCTTCCGGCCATCAAGCGCACGCTGGGACTCACCGACAGTGCCCTCGGCGCGTGCCTCTGGGCCGTCGCGGCTGGCGCGCTGGTGGCCATGCCCCTCGCTGGCGCTCTGGCCACGCGCTGGGGCTCGCGCCCCGTGGCGATCGCGCTCGGGTGCGCCCTCTGCGCCGCCATTGCGCTCCCCGCTCTTGCGCCAACGCCCGCCATGCTCATCTGCGCGTTCTTGCTTTTGGGCGCGTGCAACGGCGGGCTCGATGTCTCGATGAACGCCAACGCTGTGAGCGTCGAGCATGTCCTTGCCCGACCGATCATGTCGCAGGTGCATGCCATGTACTCACTTGGCAATCTGCTCGGTGCGCTCACTTCGAGCGCGCTGATCGCTCTTGATTTCGCCCCCACCATGCAACTGCTCGGGCAGGGGGCGGCCCTCGCGCTGCTCATCGCCGTCATCGCGCCCTTCATGCAGCACCCGACCCTCGACCTGCGCAGCGAGGGGCCGCACTTTGCCGCGCCACGGCGCGGGATTCTCGTCCTCGGGGCGCTCGCCTTCTGTGCCCTCCTCGCCGAGGGGGCAATCGGTGACTGGTCGGCCGTCTATCTCCGTGACACGCTGAACGCTCGCGACGCCACCGCGCCCCTTGGTTTCGCCGCCTTCGCGCTCACCATGACCATCGGCCGCCTCGCGGGCGCTTTCGCCGCCGGCCGCGGCTGGGCCGACCGCGCCGCGAGCATCGGCTGTATCGGGGCGACGGCCGCGCTCACACTGGCGCTCCTTGTCAATATCCCCATCGTGTCGATGGTGGCCTTCGCGCTCGTCGGCGTCGGCATCGCCAACACCGTCCCGCTCCTGTTCGCCGCCGCGGGCCGTGTCCCCGGAATCCCCCCCGGCCGCGGCATCGCGGCGACGGCCACGCTCGGCTACGCCGGCCTCCTTGCCGGGCCGGCCCTGATCGGCCAGGTTGCCGGGTTCGCGGGCCTGCGCGGCGGCATGGGTGTGGTGGTCGCCTGCCTGCTCATCCTCGGCGCGACGTGGTCGCTCCGGCCGCGGGGGACGACCCTGTCCGCCTCGTGAACCTGCCCCCATCCCTCCTTCGTACACTCACCAGACGAAACGACCGATTCCACCCTCGGCGGGTTCTGGGACCTCGCCATCGGAGTACCTCCGTGCGCACACCCCTCGCCAGTTCGTTCGTGCTCATGACCCTTGCCGGTGCGGCTCACGCGCAGACCGCCCTTGGCGATGGGCGGGCGCTTGATGCCAATCTCTCGACCACCGGCGGGCGGCTGAACGCGCAGGTGCGCGACATCAACGCCATGGTGCAGCAGAACAACCGCGTCGTGACTGGTCAGGCGGGGTCGGGCCGGTCTTTCCGGGGGTCGCTGGGCTATCAAGCCACCAACGAGTTCCGCGGCTCAATCGCCAGCGATACCAGTTACACCTTCCGGCGCGACTCTGCCTCCGGCCAGAGCGCTGGCGGCGGGTTGCGATCGACCGATGCGCTCCGCTATCAGTTCAGTCTGGTTGAGGGGCGACCGGGTGCGGATCCCTTCGGCGTTGGCTCAAGCGCTTCCTCACCGGGCCCAGCCGGAGAGGTCCGCGGCGGGAGCATCGGCACCGGGGCCGCCATCGCGACCTTCCGCTCGGTTTCGCAGTATCAGGCGCGCTCGACTCAGTTGCCCGTGCTGCTCCAGTACACGACCAACCCCACCGATCAATCGACCTTCGCCATCACCGCCTCACCATTGCGCGGGATCGGCGTCACGCCCCTCGGGCAATCGAGCGCCAAGACCTTTGGCCTGACCGGGCTTGAGCGGCCCATCTATGGCGTGGCGAACGTGAGCGAGGCGATCGAGCAGGACCGCAAGCGCGTGCGCACCGCGCCCGGCGGCATCGCGGCCGCCAAGGACCCCGCGTCGCCGACCGATCCTCTCTCGACCGCGATCGACCAGCGCCTCACCCCGGCCACGCCCTCCTATGGGCGCGTGATCACCTCGCTGACGCAATCGATCGATCAGCGCTTTGTCGCCACCCGCCCCGGCGCGGACACGGCCAAACCCACTGACACCGCACCCCTCACCCCGGAACAGCCCGGGTGGCTGAAGGAACTCGATGCGCTGCGCGAGCGTCTCCGTGGCGACGCCAAGAAGGCGGCCGATGCCGCAGTGTCACGACCCGGTCCGAGCGACGACCCGATCCTCGACGCGCTGACGAAGATGAACCCGCGTCTTGACGAACTGGTCAACAAGCAGCCCATCGGTCCCGACGTCGATGACCTGTACACCGAGCGCATGCGCGATGGGCAGAACAAGCTCAGCGCGGGACGGTACTTTGAGTCCGAAGGGTCGTTCACGCTCGCCCTGCTCGCCCGGCCCGGTGATCCGCTGGCCCTGGCCGGTCGCACCAACGCGCAGCTCAGCGCGGGGCTCTTCCTTTCGGCCTCCAAGGGTCTGCGCGATCTCCTTGCCGAACACCCAGAGATGATCCCCGTGCGCTTCGGGCCGGACCTGCTCCCCAACTCCGCCCGAGCCGCGGAACTGGCCGCGCAGCTTCGCGCCGAAGGGGCCAACACCGCCGGCCTCCTCGGGGCCGATGCGGGGCTTCTGCTCGCGTACCTTGGGTTCCACATGGAACAACCCTCCTGGACCGCCGATGGTCTGGCCATGCTCGACAGCAAGACCGGGCCGGATGAATCGGGTGCCAAGGCCCTCGCCAACCTTGTTCGTGCAGTGTGGTCCGCCGCCCCGTCGCGCTGATCGCGCGCACGCGGCGCCACCCGCAACACCTCGCCACCCCCCCCCCCTCCCCCCCCACAACAA
>JBQTIJ010000023.1:0-3825 GCA_052388255.1 Phycisphaerales bacterium | reverse complement strand
AGGGTGGACGGTGGAGACGCTCGACCTCTCGATTGTGGAGCGGGAGCCGGCCCGGTTCGCGGGGCTGGAGTTTGGGACCAGGACGCGCTGGATGGGGCGGGTGGCGAGCGCGAACCCACATGTGCCGGGGGCCGAGGTGGCACCGGTTGTGGATGGCGCGAAGGGGACGAGCGGGTGTTCGTGCTGCACGAGCGAGGCCTTCAAGAAAGTCCACTTCATGACGGCGCTCGGCGCGCTGCTGCGGGTGACCTATCCGCGCGGGTTCGAGGCGCGGACGCAACTGGAGTTTGCCCGGCTGGGGGTGGTGACCCCGCAGATGCGCAGGGTGGCGGAGCGCGAGCCGCACTTTGAGGCGATGTTCCCCGGGCGAGGGGCGGAGGCGGTGCGGGATGAGATCGCGGCTGGGCGGATGGTGATCCCGGCGAACATGAACCACCTTGGCCACCGGCTCGATCCGATGTGCATCGGCCGGGCGAGCCGCACCAAGGTGAACGCGAACATGGGCGCAAGCCCGGTGAGCAGCGGCACGCACGAGGAAGTGGAAAAGCTGCGCTGGGCGGAGCGGTGGGGCGCGGACACGGTGATGGACCTCTCGACGGGTGGCGACATCGACGAGTGCCGGCGCGCCATCATCGAGCATGCGACGGTGCCGATCGGCACGGTGCCGATCTATTCGATGATCATCGGGAAGAAGATCGATGATCTCGACTGGGCGACCATCGAGGCGTCGCTGCACCATCAGGCACGCCAGGGAGTGGATTACTTCACCATTCACGCGGGCGTGCGGCGGGGGCACCTCAAGCACGTCAAGGACCGGTTGATCGGGATCGTCTCGCGGGGCGGGTCGCTGCTGGCCAAGTGGATGCTGGTGCACGGTCGCGAGAACATCATGTACGACCGGTGGGAGGAGATCTGCGACATCCTGCGGGCGTACGACGTGACGTTCTCGATCGGCGACGGGCTGCGGCCGGGCGGCCTGGCGGACGCGACGGACGCGGCCCAGATCGCGGAGCTTGAGACGCTGGGAGAGCTGACGGAGCGGGCCTGGCGCAAGGGTGTGCAGGTAATGATCGAGGGGCCGGGACACGTGCCGTTCGACCAGATCGAGTGGAACGCGAAAGTGCAGCGCACGCTCTGCCATGGTGCGCCGTTTTATGTGCTGGGGCCGCTGGTGACCGACATGTTCCCGGGGTATGACCACATCACGAGCTGCATCGGCGCGACGGCGATGGCGTACCACGGGGCGGCGATGCTCTGCTACGTGACGCCCAAGGAGCACCTTGGCCTGCCGAAGAAGGACGACGTGAAGCAGGGGTGCATCGCCTACAAGATCGCGGCCCACGCGGCGGACGTGGCCCTTGGCATCCCGGGGACGCGCGACCGTGATGATGAACTGACCAAGGCGCGGGCCGCGCTGAACTGGGAGAAGCACTTTGAGCTCTCCTTCGACCCGGACACGGCCCGGGCGTATCACGATGAGGACCTCGATGTTGACACCGACTTCTGCGCCATGTGCGGGCACGACTGGTGCAGTGTGCGCATCAGCAAGGAGATCCAGGAGTTTGCGAGCGGCAAGGCGGAGGGGTTTGAGCGGGTCGGGGCCGGTGGCCGCGCGGGCGGCGCGGTGACGAGCGCGGCCCTGACGGCGGAGCAGCAGGAGATCCTGGCGAAGCGCGGGGTGCTGAGCCCCGAGGAGATCCATGCGCTCGCGAGCAAGACGCGAAAGGCCGTGGGTGCCGACGCGGCCAAGGCGAGTTGCCATTCAGACTACGTCGACCCTGACGCGGCCCGCCGGGTTCAGGCCGAGAAGGGCGAAGTGCTGGTGACGCTCGATGTGCGGCCCGCGCTTGGGATCGGGAAGGACGACCGGCTCGTGTGACCGGCTCAGCCCGCCCGTGGGGCGCGGAAGTAGAGGGAATACACGACCGCGGCGCCCGCGATCCACGCGAGCCCGCCCCAGGCGGCGGCCCGTGCGCTCTCGGCGAGGAAGGCCCCCGTGAGGACACCGAGTTCGCCCAGCACGAAGACCGTCGCGGCGACCTTCGCGCCGGGGAGGAGTGGCGCCTGACCGGCCGAGGACATGCGGAGCAGGGCCACGCCGGTGAGAACAAAGAAGATGCCATCAACGAAGACCGCGCCCGCGGTGAGGGTGTCGATCCCGCCCGCGCCGGCGGTGAGGAGCAGGGCCGCGCCAGTGAGGCCGAGCAGGACAATGGCCGCGCTGGGCGTATGGAAGCGGCGGTCGAGTCTGGCAAAGGGCTTGAAGAAGCGACCATCGACGGCCATGCCGTAGATCAGGCGCGGGCCGGAGAGCAACTGGGCGTTGAGGACCCCGAGGGCGGAGATCGCCACGGCGGCGGCGATGGCGCGGCGGCCACCTTCCGGCAACACGGTGGCGACCGCATCCGCAGCGAGGGCTTTGCTTGCGGCGACGCCGTGGTGGCCGAGGAGGGCGAGATAGGCCCAGTTGGCGGAGAGATACACGGCGACCACAATCAAGACACCGATGATGATGGCACGCGGAAGAATGCGGACCGGGTCGCGCACTTCGCCGGAGATCCAGAGAGAATGCTGCCAGCCGCCGTACGCGAAAAACGCGGGGACAAGGGCGGCGATGATGCCGGAGAAACCTGAACCTTGAGCCGGGGCGGCAAGGGGCGTGGTGCCGGGGGTGGACACGAGGGGGGCGGAAGAGGCGAACCCGCCGGGCGGACCGACAAAGGCCAGGGCGACGATGGCAAGCAGGACTGTGACTTTGGCAGCGACGGTGAGGTTCTGGATGCGGGCTCCGGAGCGCACCCCCACGACGTTGCCGAGGACAACGAGCACGATGAGGACGAGGGCGACAATGAGCGTGGTGGAACCGCCAGCCGCGCTCTCGATGCCAGCGAGGGTCAGCAGGTTGGCGGCGCAGACGAAGGCGATGACGCCGATGGCCCCGCCCTGGATAGCGGTGGCGTTGCAGAAGACAAAGAGGAAGCCCGAAAGGGGGCCGTAGGCATCGCGAAGCAGGTGGTACTGCGCGCCGTTGGCGTGATATCGCTGGCCGAGGGCGGCGAAAGTGAGGCCACCGCAGAGGGCGATTACGCCGGCGAGGGCCCACGCGGCAAGTGCGTGGGCGCTGCTCTCGGTGAGCCGCGCGACCCCGGCGGGGTTGAAGAAGATGCCGACGCCGATGATCGCGCCAACAACCACGGCGGTGGCATCGCGAAGGCCGAGCACGCGGGCGGGTTGGTCACCGGGTGCGGGGTTGGTTGTGGCCATCGACGGGAGGATACCGAAAGCAGGCCCGGGCAGCGAAGGGGGCAACGTCCGTGGGGACGCGCCCGCTATGGTGATCGGGGGCGCTGCTCGTTGAGTGTGTCAAGGGAAGTGACCGGCGCTCGGCAAACCGCTCAGAGCGGCGGCAGATCGATGAGGTCGGTGGTCGAGTACCAGCCGTCGATGACGATGGGGCCGGTGTCGGCGGCGCCGAGCGCGGCGCGGGCGTCCTCGGGCGTCGCAAGGTCAAGCACGAAGAGGCCGGAACCGTTCTCTTTGAACGCGGCCCTCCAGATGGTGCGGAGGCGAGGGACGGCGTCGAGTGCGCGGCGGGCGCGGGGGTAATCCTCCGCCGTGACCATGACAAAGGCGCGGATGTTGGCGGGGGGCTTGCCGGGCTCGGGGGCGGGGCCGCCCGTCCGCTCACGGGTGGCCTTGGCGAGGGCAGGAACGGAGCGGAGTGCTGATGAGGCAAGGATGGGGTGAATGGTCACGGTGAACTCGCCGGCGACCACGCCGGGATCAGAAAGGGCAAGCGCGGCGGCGGAGTCCTTCTCTGCGACG
>JBQTIJ010000022.1:0-2860 GCA_052388255.1 Phycisphaerales bacterium | reverse complement strand
GCTTGCCCTTGCCGCGGACTTTCATCGCCTCGCCGTTTTCGTCAAGGTCCTCAACATTCAGATCGACCAGCTCGCTCACGCGCAGGCCGGTCGAGTAGAGCGTCTCAAGCATGGCGCGGTCGCGCATGCCGAGCACGTCCCGATCGCTCGGGGTGACGAGGAGCTTCTCGATCTGCTCGATCGTGATGGCCTTGGGGAGCCGCTTGCCCTGCTTGGGCGTGCGGATCGCGGTCATCGGGTTGGTGGGTGAAATGCCGCGCCGTTCCGCCCACTTATAGAAAGACCGCAGCGTGGCGATCTTGCGGGCCATGGTCGCCGGGGAGTAGTTCTGTTCGCCGAGTTTGGCCAGGAAGCCGCGGATGAGATCCGCGTTGGCATCGAGCATGAAGGTCCCCAGCGTCTTAGGGCCGATGCTCCCCGCCACCTCTGAGCCGGTGGCCTTGGCCCCCCGGAGCAGGCGGGCCTCGTAAGCGGCCTTCTCCGCCTCGTCGTTCACCGTGCCGGTGAACTGCGTGACAAGGAAGTCCACATATTGCCGAAGGTCCGCGCCGTAGCAGCGGGCCGTATATGCGGAAAAATGCCGTTCATCCGTGAGGTACGAGATGAAGCCGTTGGTCACTGGGGTGTTTGCTGGCGTGGTCATAGATCGCTCCATATCGGGCGAGGGACCTTGTGGGTATCGGTCGTTTGAAGGGGCTGCTTCTGGACCCGTGGTCCAATCCTGAGCGGCTTTCTTGACGCGGGCCGCTGCTCAGGGAGTTCCGGCCGTCGCCAAACCGCTGACGCGGGCCTGCTCGGCGACGAGCAGGCGCTCCACGGTCTGAAAGGCGGCGAACTCGGCGTACAGGTCCATACTCACCAGATACTTACGCCATCCGAGGGGTCCGGTTCTATCGTGTCGACCAGCCGCGTACCCCTGGAGGTCCAGCAAGACACCGTGGTTGTTCGCATCAAGGTAGGTACTGACAATCGATTCCGCCTCAGGGCGAGGGGTTGCGGCCTTGATACCCCCCTCGGTCGCAGCCCTTTGTAACGCCGCTGGATCGAGGCCGGATTCTGATGGTGCGGTCCCCATCACGCGCGACTTCCCACCCGAAAACAGTCCAAGCGTTATCCCAAGTTTAGGGGGGTTGTATGGGTCGTAAGCGGTGATGCTCCCCACCACGATCGCATCGGCCCCCAGCGCATCGGCCACCCGCCGCGCATCTTCGGGGGACCGGATCGCCGAGATCCGCAATGCTCGCATCGCCGCGAGGGTGCGGTTGAGCGGGATCGTCGCAAGGCCTTGCACCTCGCTGACCTTTCCGATCACTGTGTCCGTGAGTGCCAGAGCGTCCACCGCGCTGGTGCCGGATTCGTTGTTGAGTGGTGCCACTGCCCAGAGCGGGAGGGGCGAGAGCACGGGGTATGGCGCACTGAGCGCGAAGGGGCGCGTCAGTACCTCCTCGGAAGGGGCGCACCCACCGGTCATGGCGATCAGAACAAGGCCCATCGTCGCCGAAAGGCGCATGCCGCGGAGCAAGGGGTTCTTCATGGCATCCATGCCTCTTCGCGGACGCGGGTTCCACCACGCGCGATCAATGACCTTCAGCCCGGCACCTTCCGCGCGCCATCAGCGCTCCACGGGGGCCTGCTGCGACTCCGCCTCGACCGCGGCGGTTGCGGGTTCGGCAGCGGGTGCGGCCGCCTGCATGCCCTTGTTGGATGGGCGGGCCGCGGCGATCGCCTTGTCCGTGCCGATACTCCAGACGTTATCGACACCTGCACGATCCGAGACAAAGTAAATCCTGTTGTCACCGCCGAAGGTGCCCATGACGTTCGCAAACTTGCCACCCGTCAGGTTCACGCGGCTGGAACCATCGGCCGCGGCGAGGTGCAGGTCGGCCGCGAGGGGCCGGCCGGGGGTGAGCTGGGAGGGGACAGAGGAGAAGACGATCCACGAGGCATCCGCGCTCCAGGAACCGTTGATGCAGGCGAACCCCTTGGACGCGACGACTTCTGTGGGGCTTCCCGCGCTGCCGGGCTTGAAGTCGATGGTCCAGAGCGAGAAGGCACGGTCCCCGCGCTCGCGACCGCGCTGGAAGAGGATCTTGTCGCTCCCACCTTCACCGCCAGCGGCGATGGGGCTCCACTCTGGGAACATGCCATAGCCAATGAACTCGCTGGTCTGCGGCTGGGCAACGGGCATCACCCACAGTTCCCAGCGCCCGCTCGTCTGGCCGAGCCGGCAGAAGACCAGGTGCGAGCCACCGGGTGACCATGACGGGTGGAGTTCGTGGGCGGTCTGCGTTGAGAGCTGCACGGCCTGTCCGCCGCCGGTTGACATGACGTACATGTTCCACCAGCCGTTGCGGTTGCTGCAGAAGGCGATCCGGGACCCATCGGGAGAGATCGCGGGCATCACATCGCTGGCCGGGTCGGCCGTCAACTGCATGACCGTGCGGCTCCCCACGCGCTTGAGGTAGATGTCAGGCGTTGTGCGGTGCTGCGTGCTGGCAAAGACGAGCCACTGCCCGTCGCGCGAGACCTGCGGGTCAAAGTCCGAGCCCTCCTGCGCGAACGTCAGTTGGTTCAACCCCTCCATGCCGTCGGCGATAGCCGCGGATGGGTTCTCTGAGGGGAAGATCGCCCCCTTCTCACCACCGTTGGGCAGCGCGACCTGGGCCGCCATGGCGTTGCCGAATGCCGCGGTTGACCAGCCATTCCCGCGCCCGCTCTGCTGCTCAAGCACGGCGTCAATCGTGAAGGGGTCATACGCCCCTGCCGCGACCGCCTGCGGCGCTGCGGGGGCCTTGGCAACGGGCGATCCGGCCGGGGCGTTCATGGGCTTCGACGGCGCGGCCTTCGGCTCACTCGCGGC
>JBQTIJ010000021.1:0-1762 GCA_052388255.1 Phycisphaerales bacterium | reverse complement strand
ATGCTCGAGGCCGCCACCGAGGCCCTCCTCAAACTCGATATCGAGGCCGCCCGGACCGTCATGCGCCGTGACGACGAGATCGACCGCGAAGAGGTCATCATCGAAGAAGAGTGCCTCCGCCTCCTCGCCCTCTTCCAGCCCTTCGCTCGCGACTTCCGAACCATCACCACCCTCCTCCGCGTCAACGCCGACCTTGAACGCGTCGCCGACCACGCCACCAGCATCGCCAAGGTCACCGTCAAGCTCCACGCCCGCGGCGGCGTCACCCAGTGGCCCACCAGTCTTCAGGAACTCACCCAGCGCGTCCCCATGCTCTGCCACGCGCTCCTCAACTCACTCCTCTCAGAGGACCTCGCCGACGCCCACGCCATCTTCGAGAAGGACAAGGCCATCGACAAACTCGATAAGCGCCTCTTCGAAGAGTGCCTTGACGCCATGACCGACGACCGCGACAGCCGCGCCGTCGCCATGCTCATGTACCGCTGCGGCCGCGAACTCGAACGCGTCGGCGACCTCATGACCAACATCGCCGAGGACATGGTCTACCTCGTCACCGGCTCCATCGTCCGCCACGAGAAGCGCCAGGCCAAGGCAGGGTGACCGCCGCGGCACTCTCCGCCCTCGCAGGTCGAGCCCACCTCAGCACTGGTCAAAGAAGATCGTGATGAACTCGTCGAGATCATCCGGCGAGACGAACCCATCGTGGTTGATGTCGCACGCCCCGATCGACTCCGGCGCCCCGCCGAAGTACGTCGTGATGAACTCATCAAGATCGCCCGGCTCAACGAACCCGTCCCCGTTGAAGTCCGCCCCAGCGCAGTGCCCCGGTAGCGGCGGTGGCGGCGGATCGGTCTGGAACTCCGGCGTCGGCCGCAGATAGATCGCCTGCGCCGCTGCCACCAGTGCCGGCACCTCCGCAGGGCTGATCGAAAGCCGCGCCGCCGCCAGCGAAGGGTTCACCGATTCCGGCGCGGTCTGGTAGATCGCGCAGTAGATCGACAGTCCCGCAAGGAACGTCCCCCGCGCCTGCGGATGCGACATATCGCTGATGTGCAGGTTCTGATAGTCCACCGCTTCCCACGCATCCCCCGCCCACGCCACCCGCGTCCGGCCCGCGAAGGTCCGATCGTCGATCGCCTGCATCGACGCCAAGTACCCGTTCCGCAGGTCGCGCTGCATCTGCGACGGCCCCTGCGGGAACCACGGCACATACCCCGAGTACGCGATCGCGTTGTCCCCCCGCCGTGCCCACGTCTGAAACAGCACCGGCGTCACGCCCGGGCTCCGCGCCGCGACCGCGTCGTACAGCTCGCCCACCATCTCCACATGCAGAATCACGCTCCCCACCCGCGTCGGCAAGGTGGAGAGATCCTGCATCACCACATGATCCCAGTCCGACCCTGCAGGCAGAGCGTTGATCGGCCCCAGATTGCCGTTCACATGGTCCGCGATCCGGTACCCCGCGATCGCCGCGTTCACCGTGTTCGGAATCGGCCGCCCCGATGCCTCCGCGATCGCTCGCACGACCTGCGCAACGCCCCCGTTCTGCAACGTGTAACTGTTCCCATAGAACAAGATGTTCGCGGGTCTTTCCGGCGTGATCGGCGGGGCCGGACAAGGCCACGCGACCGTCCATGCGCAGGCCACACCCACCGACATCCAACTTCCACGCTGCTTCACACTCATCACCGCTCCATCCGGCACAGGGCACAGGTCTCATCCTCAGTGTACTAGGCCCCTGTTCGTTGCACCATCCCAAACT
>JBQTIJ010000020.1:0-3037 GCA_052388255.1 Phycisphaerales bacterium | reverse complement strand
CCGCCGCCTCCGCCGTACGCGCTGCTCCCGCCTTCTGAATCGCGTCCGCCTCCGCCGCCCGGGCCCGCACCAGTGCCAGCGACGTTCCGATCACCCCGCCCGCGAGCGCCACGAAGACCGCCGCCATCCCACCCACGAGCGCCTTGTTCCGCGCTGCGAACTTGCGGGCCTGATACGCCGCGGAGGGCCGCCGCGCCAGGATCGGCAGATCCGCGGCGAACCGTCGCAGATCCATCGCCAGCGAAGCCGCGGAGGGGTAACGCCGCGCCGGTTCCGCGCTCAGTGCCTTGTTCACGATCGTGTCAAGATCGCCGCGCAGCCCGCGATCGACCGCGCCCAGCCGTGTGGGCGGCTGTTCAGTGATGATGCGGGCCGCCTCGGCGATGGGCTTCTCGCGCACGTCGTGCGGCAGCCGCCCCGTCAGCAGTTCAAAGAGGATGACGCCCAGCGCGTACACATCGCTCCGCGTGTCGATCTCCGTGGTGGCCCCGCGCACCTGCTCTGGGCTCATGTACTGCAGCGTGCCGATCACCTGCCCGGGCGAGGTCTGCAGGGTCGTGGTCGCGAGGTCAGAATCCGTGAACCGGGCCACGCCAAAGTCGAGCACCTTCGGCCGCCCTGCGACCGGGAGCACGCCGGTCTCATGCAGCGTCCCCGTGAGGGTGCTGCCGGTTCCGTGCCCGGTCGTCGGCGCGGTCGATGCCGTGGTCTCACCCGCCGCCTCGACGAGGATGTTCGCCGGCTTCAGATCGCGGTGGATGACCCCCTTCTGGTGGGCGTGCTCCACCGCATCGCAGATCTGACAGACCAGCCCGATCCGCTCGCGCACGCCAAGCCGGTGGTTCTGTGCATGCTCCAGCAGCGGCCTGCCCTCGACCAGTTCCATCGCGAAGTACGGTCGCCGCTCCCCATCCTCGCCCGCGAGCGTCCCCGCTTCGTATACCTGCGCAATCCCCGGGTGCTTCAGCCGGCCCAGAATCTGCGACTCATGCTCAAACCGCCGCAGCACCGAAGGCCCCAGCGCCCCGGGCCGGATCAGCTTCAGGGCCACCTCGCGCCGCGGCCGCTCCTGACGCGCTCGGTAGACCACCCCCCTCCCCCCGCGCCCAAGCACCCCCTCGATCTGAAAGTGCCCGAACGCCCGTCCCACCAATCCATCCGGATTCGCCCCTGTTTGCCGCAACTCACCCGCGACCGTCATCTCCATGGCGGGCGTGCTGAGAAACGTCCCCGATTGCCCGTGGGTTCGCAGCATGGCCTCAAGCGCCGGCAGGAGCGCAGGGTCAGCAACGGAGAGTTCCCGTAGCAGCGCGGCACGCCCCGGCCCGTCGAGATCGACGGCCCGGTCGAAGGCCTGGCGCAGTCGTTGAAAGTGGTCCGGATCCATGCGCGCTCACCCCGCCGCCTGCATCTCCTTCAGCAGCCAGGTGCGTGCGAACTCCCAGTCGCGCTTGACCGTGCGCTCACTCGTCGCCATCGCCTTCGCGGTCTCCTCCACGCTCAGGCCCGCGAAGAACCGCAGCATCACCATGTCCGCCAGACGTCGATCAAACCCCGCCAGTTTGTCGAGCGCGGCATCGAGCCCCACCAGGTCAAGCGAATCAGGGTCCTGTCGGCTGTCGAGGCCGCCGTCGGTCTCGAGCTGCTCGCGCAAGGCATCGCCCCCGCGCTTCAGCCGGGCCCGTGCGCGGGCCCGCTCAACCAGGATCCGCCGCATCGCTACCGCCGCCGCAGAGAAAAAGTGGGCACGGCTTTGCCACTTGTCTTGGCCGCCATCCTCGCCCACCAGCCGCAGGTACGCCTCATGGACCAGCGCGGTCGGCTGGATGGTCTGTCCCGCGCGCTCGCCGGCCATCCGGGCGGAGGCAAGAGCGCGAAGCTCGTCATAGACCAGCGGCAGCAGGCGTTCGGCCGCCGACGTGTCGCCACGATCGAGTGCCGCGAGCACCGCTGTCACGGGTTCATATTGGGGGTTTCCACCCACAGGATCAGTCTACCCCACGGAGCCGCTTCACGCCGGGGAATCTCAGCCCATGGCTTGCCCGGCGGCGTTCAGAATCTCTTCCGGCTCGACCATCCGCCCCGGACCGATAGCGCGGCAGGCCTGCCACCCCTCGGCCGGGCCGATGATGAGGAAACCGTCGGCCTTGAGCTGGGCCATGTTCCGTTGCGTGGCCGGTTGTGCCCACATGGTCTCGTTCATGGACGGAGCGATCAGCACGGGTGTCCGCCTGCGATCGATTGAACTGACCGCCAACGACAACACATCATCCGTCCGGCCGGTAGCAAACCGGGCGAGGGCGTCCATGGTGCAGGGGGCCACGATCATCAGGTGCGCATCCCGGGCGAGCGCGATGTGCTGTGGATCCTGACTCTCGACATGCTCCCACGGTGAGGTGTAAACCGGCCGTGCAGAGAGGGCCTGAAAGGTCAGCGGCGTGACAAACCGCGTGGCCGACTCCGTCATGAGCACGGTGACGCTCGCCCCCGCCTGCGCCAAGCGCGAGACAAGCCAGCACGCCTTGTACGCAGCGATACCCCCTGTCACGCCCACCAGCACGCGCTTGTCAGTGAAGGGTGCCGGCATGGTTCAGGACGGCAGCGGTCAGCAAGGCCAGGAGTTGCCCGCGCGATTACTTGTCGAGCGACCCCGGCGGCAGCGCCGCGCGGAGGGCCTGATCGTTCACGTCAAACTCGGTCGTGATCTTGTCCTGCAGGATCTCGTCGATCGCGATCTCGAGGTCAGACCGGCCAGCCCGATCGACCATGGGCCGGGCCCCGTCCATGAGCTGCACAAGCCGACGCTGAATCAGCTAGCAGAGCTTGAAACTGCCGCCGACCTTGTTGATGATGTCATCGCTCTTGAGGGCTTCGATCATGGCTTGGCGGCTCCGGAGGAGGAGAATGGGGGCGATTCAGTGGACGGGAGCACGAACCGACGATGAACACCCCGGTCGATGGCGATCGGGTTCGCTCGGTTGTACACATCAAGGCGGCGTTGCGGCTGCGTATGCACGTGCCCAGTCCAGTCGCTATC
>JBQTIJ010000019.1:0-3813 GCA_052388255.1 Phycisphaerales bacterium | reverse complement strand
CTGGCGAAAGCGGATGCCTGAACATTCAAGGAGGATGCCTGTGACGAGTCTCCCCGCTTCGGCGGGCAAAGCCATCTGCAAGGGATCGACCTGTGTCACCGACGGGTGGCAGGTGGATGTGACCCCGTCGTACCTGCCCGACCAATCAGACCCTGAGGCGCGGCGCTGGGTCTTCCGATACCGGATCCGCATATCGAACCAGTCGGCGAGCAAGGCCCGGCTTCTGGCCCGGCACTGGGTGATTGTCAACGCCAAGGGCGACCTTGACGAAGTCCGGGGCGACGGCGTGGTGGGGGAGCAGCCCGAGGTGCCGCCGGGCGAGAGTTACGTATACGCCAGCATGTGCCCGCTCGATACGCCGTGGGGGACGATGGAGGGGGCCTATCGGATGCGGGGTGAGGACGGGACGGCCTTTGAGATCAAGGTGGCGCGCTTTTATCTGGTCGGGCCGTCGCGGAAGGAATGACGCCGGGCACCGGGTGCAGCAACGAGGAGCGCCGAGGCGTGTATCACGAGATCGAGCGCAAGTTCTTGGTTCGGTCCAGCGAATGGAAGAAACTCGGGCGGGCGGTGCCTTACCGGCAGGGATATCTCTCGGTCGAGCGTGGTCGCACCGTGCGGGTTCGGATCGCGGGCAACCGTGCCTTTCTGACCATCAAGAGCCCGGCCATCGACCTTGTTCGCCACGAGTTTGAGTATCCAATACCGCTTGCTCACGCGAGGTTCTTGCTCTCCAATCTCTGCCGCAAACCGATCATCGAGAAGACCCGCACGCGGGTGAACTTCCGCGGTCATGTGTGGGAGGTCGATTCCTTCAAGGGGCAGAACAAGGGGTTGGTGGTCGCGGAGATTGAGCTCGTCTCCGCCGATGCCGAGTTCCCGCTTCCGCCGTGGATCGGGCCCGAGGTGACGGGGCAGCGCAAGTACAACAACTCGTCGCTGGTCAAGAAGCCGTTCAGCCGGTGGTGAGGCCGCGGCATGGCGCGGCTCATGCCGGGCAGGGGCGGAGGCCGAAGAAACGCTCGAAGTTGCTGTGGGCAAAGCCGTGGATCTCGTGGTCAGACCACCCGCGGACATGGAGCGCCTCGGCGAGCAGGTGAAGGTCGCGCGGGGTGTTGATCCCCTCGGGAAGCCGGTCGGCACTGAACCCGCCGTCCATATCGCTGCCGAGCCCGATGTGGCCGCGGCTGCCGGCGATGGCGCAGATGTGCTCGATGTGGGCGACACAATCGGCGATGGTCGCGCGGGCGGGGTCTTGACCATCGAGGCCGGGGCGGAGGAAACGGGAGAAGAGGTTGAGACCGATCACGCCGCCCCGGGCCGTGATGGCCCGGATCTGTTCATCGTGCAGGTGTCGCTGGTTCTCGCCGCGGCCGCCGCCGCCGGCGAGGGCGCGGCAGTTGGAGTGGGAGGCCATGATGGGGCCGTTGCTGGCGTCGAGGAGTTCGAAGAACCCTCGATCGGAGAGGTGCGAGGCGTCGTGAACGATGCCGAGCCGGTCGATCTCCTTGACGAGTGCGCGACCGAAGTCGGTGAGTCCTAGGTCGGTCCCGTTGCCGCCAGCGGCACGTCCGGGCTTCCACCAGGTGAGCCCGATCGCGACGACACCTGCTTCGCGCCACTCGCCAAGGTCCGCGGGGTCGAGGATGACGTCCGCTCCCTCGATTAGGACCAGGAAATCGGGGGCCTCGCGCGGCTGGGGCTGGGAAGGCAGCGATGAAAGGGCGGCGTAGAAATGTGGTCGGTGCCAATCGCTGTAGCGTTTGAGCTGCCGCCGGCCGGCGAGGTTGGCGGCTTCGATGTCGTCGGGCGGGTAACTCTGGGGCTGTTGTGGGGGGCCGCCCGCCTCGGTGAAGATGGTCGCGAGGCAGCGCCGGACCCCGCCCTCATGCAGCGATGGGAACGAGACGGCGGCGGGAAGGTCGGGCCCCCCGCAGCGCTCGAGCGGTTCCTCCATGGCGCGCCCGTTCTCGGCCATGTATGCGAGATCGAGGTGGGCATCGAACCAGTAGAGCGGGGTGTCCATGGGACGGAGATGGTACTGCGGCGAGAGACGTTTGCCGATATGCTGTGAGCATGGCTGCATCCCGATCGACGGATGATCTTGAGCGTCACTCGCTGAAACTGCGTTGCCCAAAGGATGCGCAGTTGATGGAGAAAGTCACGGTCGGGGCGATGGTCATCGATCGCTGCGCCCGGTGCGGATCGATCTGGCTGGATTCGTTTGAGCTTGAGCGACTGCTTGCAGTGCAGGGTGCGGCGGCACGGGTGGACGTTGGTGCCGTCCGGGGGATGACGCCCGGCAACACGATCGGTGCGGTGGCATGCCCGCGCGATGGGGCGAGCATGCACGAGGTGGCGGACCCGGTGCAGGCGCATGTTCGTATGCACACCTGCCGGGTGTGCAACGGCAAGCTGCTCGACGCGGGCGAACTGAAAGACCTGAGCGAGTTGACGCTGCTCGAGCGGCTGCGCTCGTTCGTTGGATGAAGGGGAGATTCAGGCCAACGTCGGAAGCCAAGCCGAGAGGATGTCGCGGGCGGCGGCGAGGTCGCGCTTGTCGATCATCTCCGTCGTGGTGTGGATGTAGCGGGTGCCGACCACGATCCCCACCGCTCGCGCACCTCGGCCGGTCTGCTGAGCCGCTGCGCCGTCCTGGCCGCCGCGCATCAGGATGGTCCGCTGGTACGGGATGCGATTCTTCTTGGCGCAGGCCTCGATATCGCTCACGAGCCGATGGTCGGCGATGAAGGACGAGTCCATGACGTGCAGGCCGAAGCCCTTGCCCTGTTCGGTCACGGCCTCGTCCGCGGGGACGCCCGGGGTGTCGCAGGAGAGTGTGACATCGATCCCGACGCCGATATCGCAGTCGACAATGTGGCTGCTGGTCTTGGCGCCGCGGAGGCCGACTTCTTCCTGCGTGGTGAACGCGACGACGAGCTCGGCGGCGTGGGGGGAGCCCTTGGCGGCGATGGCGCGGATGGACTCGATCCCCAGCCAGCAGGCCACGCGGTTGTCCATGGCCTCGCAGACGCACTTGCCGCCGAGGTCGAGGAACGGATCGGCGTAGACGGCATAATCGCCGATCTTGACGCGGCGCTTGACCTCGGCACCGGTGAGACCGGTATCGAGCATGAGATCCTTCACGTCGGGGATCTTCTTGCGATCCTCGTCGCTGGCGATGTGGACGGGGCGTCCCGCAGGGTTCATGACACAGGGGATGTCCCCGGAGTCGGTCACGAGTGTCATGCGGCGGCTGAAGAGGTTGCGGGTGTCAAAGCCCCCTGCGTTGTTGACTCGGATGAACCCCTTGTCGTCGATGTGGCGGACGTAGAAGCCGATTTGGTCCATGTGGCAGAGCAGGAGAACACGGGTTGGCCGGCTCGAACCGGCCTTGGCGGGTTTGCCCCCCTTGCCTCGGGGCAGGCGGCGACAGATCAGGTTGCCCATGGCGTCGGTCGAGACCTCGTCAAAGAGGGACTTGATCTCACCTTCGACCAGTGAGCGGACGCGCTCCTCTCGGCCGGGAACGCCGGGGGTCAGGCAGAGTCGCTTGAGCAGGTCGATATTCATGGGTGGTCCTTCAGGGGATTGACGCGGGGCATTCCGCCCGCCTTTGCCGCTCAGAGTAGCCGTCACGACGTGCGGCATGGCGCGAACCAACGAGGGGCCAACCCGGTAGGATTGGGTGACCCATGCGTGATGCTGACTTTGTTCAAGTTGCCAAAGCCCTTGCCGATCCCACCCGGCATCGGATGCTGCTCGAACTCCGGGCCAAGGGGCGGCTGACCTGCTCACAGGTCTGCGAGTGCT
>JBQTIJ010000018.1:0-2524 GCA_052388255.1 Phycisphaerales bacterium | reverse complement strand
GGGCGTTGATGGGGGTGCGCTGGAGGGCGCGGGGAGGGATGCAGAGGGGGAGGCGGAGGGGCGGGGCGCCGGGGAGGGTGATGGTGGCGGTGGTGGCCCAGGGGGTATCGGTGTCGTTGATGGCGATGGCTTCAAGGCCGCTTGGTGTGGGCTGCAAGGTCAGGAGGCGCGGGGCGATGGCGTGGCGGACGGCGGCGTACGCGGTCTTCTCGCGCCCGGCGGAATCGATGATGGACCAGGAGTGGCCGGGCCAGGCGTCGTTGGCTTGCCAGAGGAGCGCGCCGCGGCAGGTGGGCTGAGAGGAGCGGAGATGGGTGATGGCGTCATAGAGGGCGAAGGCCTGCACGGCGTGTGCGCGGGTGAGCCACTCGATGAAGCGGGCGCGGGGGTCGGCGGTGTGGGCGGCGTGGGCTCGTTCGGCGATCATGGGTCCATCGGCGAGGTTGAGGCGGGTGAAGGGTTCGGTGTACCAGCGCTGGTTGCCGCCGGGGCCGCGTTGGCGGGCGGAGAGCCAAGGGGCATCGAGGCGGGCACCGGGTTCGCCGAAGGTCTCGAGGATGGTGGCGAGCGTGGGGGGAGATTGGTGGCCGAACTCTGAGCAGAAGCGGGGCGTGATGGTGCGCCAGCCATCGATGGGGAGATCCCAGGTGTGGCGGTCGCCACGGGTGGCGTCGTTGGCGAGGGCAGGAGGGACGAGTGGGCCGGGAGTGCCGGGATAGGGTGAGTTGGGCCAGTAGAAGCGGGCAGGGTCGAGGTCGCGCACGATGCGCGGGAGGAGAGTGTGGTAGTAGTGATGGCCGTAGGGCTGGCCGGGGGCGAGGCGTTCCTTGAAGCCCCAGGAGTCGTGGGCCCAGGTGCATTCATTGCCGCCGCAATAGAGGACTACGCAGGGGTGGCGGGAGAGGCGGGTGACTTGTGCGCGGGCCTCTTGCTCCACGAGCGCGGCGTAGGCCGGGTCCTCTGGATAGCCAGCGCAGGTGAAGGCGAAATCCTGCCAGACCATGAGGCCAAGGTCGGTGCAGGCGTGGTAGAACCAATCGGGCTCGTAGCGGCCGCCGCCCCAGAGGCGGATCATGTTGGCGTTGGCGGCTCGGATCTGCTGGAGGCGATGGAGAACGCGCTCGCGGGTGCGGTCGCGGGGGAAGAGGCCCTCGGGGATCCAGTTGACGCCGCGGCAGAAGAGCGGGCCGCGGGAGTCGGAGAAGCCGAAGGAGCCGTCGCGCGGGTCAAAGCGGGCGGAGGCGACTGGGAGAGGCGGCGCGGCGGGTGGTTGGGGCGGTGGTGCGGGGGCGTGGGTGCGGGGGTGGAGGGTGATGGGGCCGGTGATGCCGCAGGTGGCGAAGCGCGGCCCCCAGTCCCAGCCGAAGTTGGCGGCGCACTTGCGGAGGTAGATGTATGGATCCCAATCGCCATTGACGGGGAGGGGGGGCGCGGTGGCGGCGACGCGGCGGATGTGGGCGAGGGGGGCGCGGAAGGTGATGCGGAGGTGGTTGAGACCGGGGCGGAGGGCGTGGCCGACGGGGATGGTGCAGGGGATGAACTCGCTGTGCGAGTGGGCGACGGGGACGGTGTTGAGCTCGATGTGGGCGAGAGTGTCGAGAGACTCGCAGTGGAGGGTTGCGGCGAGGGCGACGGAGGGACCGGCGTCAAAGTCGCAGTCATATTGCCAATCGGCGAGGGAGATCCACTCGAGGGCGCGATCGTCGGCGATTGTGGCGGGATCGGGGATGAGGCCGGCGGCGAAGAGATCTGTGTGAACGCAGCCGGGAATGGTGGCGGGGAGGGCGCGATCAGCGAGGCCGGGGGGGAGAGGGCCAGCGACGGCGCGGAGGCGCCAGCGGAAGGAGGAGAGATCGATGGGCGCGGGGGACGGGTCGGCCACGATGAAGCGTATTGGCGGCGGTGGTGGGGCCAGAGGGGGCGAATGATCGCGCATGGCGCTGACAGGGTTTCATCATGTGGCGGTGATTGCCTCTGACTTTGCGCGGTCGCGGCGGTTTTATGTGGAGGTGCTGGGGCTGGCCGTGATTCGCGAGGTGTATCGAGCGGAGCGGGCATCGCACAAGTGCGACCTTGCGCTCCCGGGTGGGGGGATGATTGAGTTGTTCTCTTTTCCGAACCCGCCGGCGCGGCTGAGCTATCCGGAGGCGTGCGGGTTGCGGCACTTGGCGCTGTCGTGCGATGGGCTGGATGGTGAGGTGGCGCGGATCACGGGGCTCGGGGTGGCGGTGGAGCCGGCGCGGGTGCTGCGGCGGAGCCGGATCAACCATGACGGGTTCATACGCGACACGGCGGTCTTCAGTATTACGGATCAGGAGTGGCCGGGAGTGCGGGCCGGGCTGGAGGGGTTGCTGAGCGCGGGGGAGCGGGGAGCCAGATGAGCGTGACCTTCAGCGTCATCATTCCTTCGTTCAACCGGCGGGCGCTTTTGGAGCGGACGCTTGCGACGGTGTTTGGGCAGACGAGGGCACCGCTTGAGGTGATTGTGGTGGATGATGGCTCGACGGATGGGAGCGTGGAGTTT
>JBQTIJ010000017.1:0-1719 GCA_052388255.1 Phycisphaerales bacterium | reverse complement strand
ACGAAGAAGTCGTATGTGATCGGGGTGGTGCCCAAGAGCACGGAGAACCCGATCTTCAACCCGGCGCGGATCGGGGCGGAGGCGGCGGCCAAGGAACTCTCGACCAAGTACGGCGTGTCGATCCGGGTGGATTGGCGCGGCCCGGTGGCGGAGAACGCGCAGAAGCAGGCGGAGATCATCGAGCAACTGGTGGCGACGGGGGCCGACGGCGTGGCGGTGACGGCCTCTGACGCGAAACTGCTGAAGACGGCCATCGACTCGGCGAGCGGCAAGGGCGTGGCGGTGGTGACGTTTGACAGCGACGTGCCTGACTCCAAGCGGCTGGCCTACTACGGCACGGACGACTTTGCCGCGGGGAAGAGGACGGCGGCGGAACTTGTCAAGAGCATGGGGGACAAGGGGACGGTGGCGATCCTTGCGGGCAATCAGAACGCACCGAACCTGCAGACGCGGGTGAAGGGTGTGCGCGAGGAACTGAAGCAGCACGCGGGGATCAAGGTTCTGGACACGGTGTATCACGAGGAGAATCCGCAGGCCGCGGTGCTCAAGATCGAGCAGGTGCAGGCGGCGAACCCGCAGATCACGGGGTGGGCGTTCGTGGGCGGGTGGCCGCTGAACACGGACAAGGCGCTCGACAAGATCAAGGGGAAGGCGAAGGTGGTGTCGATCGACGCGATGCCGGCGATGCTCGGCTATGTGAAGCGCGGCGAGGTGGAGGTGCTGCTCGGCCAGCAGGTCTATGGCTGGGGGTATGAGAGCACGAAGATCCTCGTTGAGAACCTGATCAACGGGACGACGCCCAAGGAAGCGATCATCAAGGCGGACCTTGAGGCCGTGACGAAGAGCAACGTGGACGCGTACGCGAAGAAGTGGGAAGAGTGGATGCCGACGAAGAAGTGACGGCCCAGCGCGGACTGCCGACGCGCATGAAATGAACAACGAACGAGGACCTCTCTGCCAGCGCGGCTCAGAGGTCTTCGTCGTTTTTGGGGGTGGGGAGCAGATCGGCCTGAGTCAGCACATCCGGAAGGGCGGGGAGTGTCCGGGCGGCGGCAAGGTCAAAGCGGCCGATGCGGGTGCGGCGGAGGGCGGCGAGCGTGCCGCCGGTTCCGAGTGCGACGCCGATATCGCGGGCGAGGGAGCGGATGTATGTGCCCTTGCCGCATTCGATGGTGAGATCAAGGTGCGGGAAGGCGTAGCCGGTGATGGTGATGGCGTCGATGCGCACCGGGCGGGGCGGGAGGTCCGGGGGGCGGCCTTCGCGGGCAAGGTCATAGGCCCGTTGGCCCTGGACCTTCAGCGCGCTGTAGGCCGGTGGGCGCTGCATGATGAGGCCGACATGGGCGGCACACGCGGCCGCGACCTGCTCGGCCGTGGGGGGAGAGTCGATGGGGACCTCGGTGCGCGGGCCCTCGGCGTCGTCGGTGGTGGTGAAGGCGCTGAGATCAACGCGGGCTTCATAGCGCTTGGCGCCGCGCATGATGCGCTCGCAAAGGGGCGTGGCACGACCGACAAGGATGACAAGCAATCCCGTGGCGAGGGGATCGAGCGTGCCGCCGTGGCCGACCTTGACGCGCTTGGGTGCGCCCGCTCGCACCAGCAGCCGACGAACGACACGACAGACCTCCCTCGAGGTGCGGCGCAGGGGCTTGTCGATCAGGCGCAGCCCGGAGAGGGGGGCGGGGGGTGGGGAGGGGGAGGGCGAGGGTGAAGACGTGT
>JBQTIJ010000016.1:0-1805 GCA_052388255.1 Phycisphaerales bacterium | reverse complement strand
GAAGTCCCACGCCGTCTGTGTGCTCGGCGCCGGCATACCCGGGGTATCCGGGCTCGCGAACATCCGGGCCCCGCCCACATCCGGGGCCAGGGCGAACGACCCCGGGGTCGTCACATTCGGCGTGCCGGCGGGGTTCAACGCGCCGTGCAACGGAGCGCGAAAACGAGAGATAGTGGTGGTGCTGGTCGTCATGAGTGCTTCCCTCCGCCGGTACAAACCGGTTCAGGTTCAACGGGTGCTTCTCAGTCCGCGCGATACGCGCGCAGACGCCCCGAGCGTTGATCCATGATGGTATGAGCCCCACTCCGCCCAGCCCTGCCCTACCCCCGCCCTGCCCGCCCCGGCCTTCCCCTCACGCGAGCGCCATCTCCACCAGCCGCGAGCACAGGTCCGGCATCGCTATCCCCGCGTGCGCAGCCGCCTTCGGCACCAGCGAGTGGTCCGTAAACCCCGGCGTCGTATTGATCTCAAGCAGCCACGGCATCCCCTCGCTGTCGAGCATGTAATCCGCGCGGCTGATATGCCGCACCCCAAGGGCCTTCGCCAGTTTCACCGACCACTTCCGCACCTTCCGGGCCGCGTGCTCAGGGATCTCGGGGTCGAGCACGTACTCCGTGTCGTTGCGGTTGTACTTCGCCTCGTAGTCGTAGAGTCCGCCCTTGGGCCGGATCTCGATGATCGGCAGCGCCTCACCGTTGATCACGCCCACCGTCAACTCCCGGGCCGGTCCGTCGCCGCCGATCTTCGGCTCCACCATATAGGCCCGCACCTTCCCCCCGCGCTCTTCCTGCTGGATGGCCTCAACCGCGCGCCCAAACTCAGCGTGCGATGCGCACACGTGCAGCCCGATCGTGCTCCCCTCGTGCACCGGCTTCACCACCACCGGCAGTTTCGTCGGGCACGTCGAATCGCGCGAGTTCAGCACAAAGCACGGCGCCGTCGCGATGCCGTGCTCGAGCGCCACCATCTTCGTATGCACCTTGTCCATCGCCGCCCGCGCCGCGCGGCTCCCCGAACCCACGAACGGCCGCCCCCCCGAGGCGCTCGATTCGAGCAGGTCCTGCAGCCCGCCCCCTTCGCCCCACGGCCCGTGCAGATAAGGAAACACCACACCCCCAGGCATCGCCCCGATCTCCGCCGCGGTCGGCCGGTCGATGATCTCGAGTGTCACCTCATACCGGCCCGAGGCCCGCAGCCCACCGGCGATCGCCGTCGCGCTCTTGATCGAGACTTCCCGCTCCGCATCCGGCCCACCGCCCAGCACCAGCACATGTTTCTTGTCTTCCATGCTCAAACTCCCCTCCGCCCCCGCATCCCGGCCTGACCTCAAAGGGTCGCGCCCCACACCACCACCTCCGGCTCCAGTTCCACGCCAAACGCCCCCTTCACCTTGGCCCGAACCTGCCGCATCAGTTCGAGCACATCGCTCGCGGTGCACCCCGCCCCCGCCACGATGAAGTTCCCATGTTGCTCAGAGACCCGGGCCCCGCCCACCGTCATCCCCTTGCACCCCGCCCGATCGATCAACAACCCCGCAGAGACACGCGTACCCGTCGTCCCCACATCGCGCACCGGCTCGGTCAACGTCGGGTTCTTGAAGCAGCACCCCGCCGAGTTCGCGCTCAGCGGCTGCGTCGTCTTCTTGTACTCCGTCACGTCCTTCAGTTTCGCCTTCACCGCCTTCACATCCGCCAACCGCAGCCGAAAGTCCACGCCTGTGACAATCAGCCGCCGCTCTGTGAGCGACGAGTGCCGATACGTGAACTCAATCTCCGTCCGCTTGAGCGCCAGCGTCCGCCGCCCGC
>JBQTIJ010000015.1:0-3380 GCA_052388255.1 Phycisphaerales bacterium | reverse complement strand
TTCCAGGAAGCGACCGAGGCCACCGAAGAGCCGGCACGACTCACGGCGCTCCGAGCAATGGCCGAGGCGACGGTGCGGGCCTTCCAGGTTCCTGCCGAGCAGTGTGAACCGCTCTTGGCGTGGTGGTGGGCACGACTCACTGGAGAATCCGTTCAGGAGGATGCCGATGAGCGCGCCTGAAGCACGTCTCCCATCCCGCCGCAATGGATTCGATGTCATCCTCGGGAACCCTCCGTGGGAGCGGGTGAAACTCCAGGAACAGGAGTTCTTCGCCCAGCGTGACCCGGCTGTCGCGGGTGCTCCGAACGCGTCAGCCCGCAAGAAGGCCATCGCTGCCCTCGAGGAAACCAATCCAACTCTCCTCAAGGAGTTCGAGGATGCCACTCGGCAGGCCGACGGCGAGAGTCACCTAATGCGCTCTAGCGGGCGGTACCCACTTTGCGGCCGGGGCGACATCAACACCTACGCCGTCTTCGCCGAATCAATGCGTGATGCGATCTGTCCGACTGGGCGAATGGGCGTCATCGTTCCCACGGGCATCGCCACGGATGACACGACCAAGTACTTCTTCGGCGACATGGTGGAGACTCGCACGCTTGCATTGCTGCTGAGTTTTGAGAACGAGGAGTTCATCTTCCCCGGCGTGCATCATTCGTATTGCTTCTGTCTGCTTATCGCATCGGGAGGCGCGATGACGCAGGAGCAGATGGAGTTCGTCTTCTTCGCCCGGCGCATATCGCACCTACAGGCGGAGTCTGGCAGACGCTTCATCCTCACGCCTGACGACATCATCTTGCTTAATCCGAATACGCTGACGTGTCCGGTGTTCCGCACCGAGCGCGATGCCAAGATCACCAAGGCGATCTATAGCCGCGTGCCCGTGCTCCTTCGCGAGGCTCGCGGCGAGCAACCCGAGTTCAACCCTTGGGGCCTGACGTTCATGGCGATGTTTCACATGGCCAACGCCTCGGGGCTGTTCATCGCCCCGGAGATCGCTTGCTCAGCGGTGCGAGAGTCATTGTCGGCCGATCCCGAAGCCACGCCGCCCTATCTCCCCCTGTACGAAGCCAAGATGCTCCACCAGTTCGACCACCGCTGGGCGACTTACGCACGCGAAGCCAGCGATTGGTTGGCGACGCCGATCCTCACGAGGATCAACAAAGAGGGAAAGCCCGAACCTGACGTCCGCGATATGACAGTTGGTGAAAAGGACAATCCAGGCCAGTACGCCGCGCCGCGATACTGGGTCAAGCCGCTCGAGATTGAGGGTCGCCTCACCAAGGTCGACAAGGACGGGAACGTGGTATGGCAGTGGACACGGCAGTGGCTGCTCGGCTGGCGAGACATCTCGAGAGCGAACAACGATCGCACACTGATCCTCGCCTTCATTCCTCGCATTGCGGTTGGACACAAGATTCCGCTGATGTTCCCAGCGATCGATTGCGCGAACAACGGGGCATGCATCTCCGCCTGCCTCAACTCTCTGGTTGTCGACTATGCCGCTAGACAGAAAGTCAGCGGGACGTCCATGAGCTACTTTTTTCTCAAGCAGTTCCCCGTCCTTTCGCCAGCCGACTTCGCGGCCACGTGCCCGTGGGACCGTGCAACACCTCTGACCGAATGGATCGTCCCGCGCGTGCTCGAGCTGACTTACACCGCCCACGACCTCGCCAGCTTCGCCCGCGACCTGGGCTACGACGGACCACCGTTCCGCTGGGACCCCGCCCGCCGCGCTCAGATTCGTGCCGAACTCGACGCCGCGTTCTTCCACCTCTACGGCGTCTCCCGCGACGACGCGGCGTACATCATGGACACGTTTCTGGTCTTCAAAGCCCGCGACGAAGAGCGCAATGGCGGTGTTTACAAGACCAAAGAGACAATCCTGGCCATCTTCGATGAGATGGCGGAGGCGATGGGTGCCGCGACGCCGGCTCGCTCGACCACCGCCGCCGCACCAGCATTCCTGCCCCCGACGCACGCGCAGGTGCAGCAGGGGCGTGCCGCGGCGTACATCACCCTCCTCGCGGCGACGTGGGCCAAGCCCGTCGAACGGCAGGCGATCGAGTATGGCCTGGTGCTCATGCTGAACGATGCGCTTCGGGCAAAAGTTCTGGCGCAACCGCGTGTCGGCGCAAGTGGCGGACTCTTCCCGGCTCGGCCTGCGGTCGCGGCCGCGAGCCAACCTCCGTCCAGCCCTGCCACGCAGTACGTGCGAGGCCTCGATGCCATGCTCGGCTCGCTCAACGCCAACACCGTGCTCAAGGTGACCACTTCCAACGGACAGGGTGGCGGTGGCATGCAGCGGATCGAATTGGGAACGAAGGGCGCGGCGATGGCGCAGAGTCTTCCCCCAACCGACCGGGCCAAGGCCAAAGAAGCAGTGGCGGCGTTCGAGATTCTCAAGACCAACCTGCTGCGGATGGAGTCGTTCGCGGCGGTCACGGACCTGGAGTTCAGCGTGGTGTAAGAGACATGGAGGTTGTCGATGGCCGGTTCCAAGCCAAACCCACGCGCACCCAGCACCGCGAAACCCCGCAAGCGGGGCGGACGAGCTACCGACACGCTGTTTGGGAGTAGCAAACCGGCCCCGAAGCATGCCGGCAGAGGTGCAGGTGCCGCGCGGAACCAGGAGCCATCACCCGCGAAGGCACGGATTCACGGGGAGGGTCGGGATGGCCCCAAGGAGCCGCGTCTGTGGATTTGCCGACTGGCCATCGTCGAAGAGTTGGCCCCGACCGGGCAGACCATCCGCGAGATTGAGTTCCGGCGGGGTCTCAACATCATCGCCACAGATGAGGCCACCGATGCCGACGCCTGCCCCGTTGGCCACAGCGTGGGCAAGACGCTACTGGTTCGCCTGATCCGCTACTGCCTTGGGGATCCATCTTTCTGCACCCGGGCCACTCGCGCGGCGATCACCGACAACTGGGAGCACGGCTATGTGCTCGCTCATTTCAGGATCGATGGCGAGGATTGGGTAGTAGCCCGCCCAATCGGGCTCGACGCGGGAAGTACCTCGTCGTTTTCCTGTGCCGGCGCGGTCCTAGAAGCTGTGCGTGGGGACGGCGGATTTCGACAGCCGTATGCGGTGTTCGCGGAACGGCTCCAATCTCTCGTGGCGGAATCGTTCGCGGACTTCGAACTGCCCCACCTGGAGCGCCAGGACCGGCGTGCCCTTTGGACTGACTACCTGGGATGGCTGATTCGGGATCAGCACTGCCGGTACCGCCACGCAGCCGAGTGGCGTGATCCGGATATCGATGCCGGCGTCGCATCGCTCCACAAGGAAGATGCGGCTCTGCTAATTCAGATGGCTCTGGGCCTGTTCGATGCCGATCGCAAGAAGCTCGCGACGGCCCACCAAGGACTGTTGGCCGACC
>JBQTIJ010000014.1:0-2447 GCA_052388255.1 Phycisphaerales bacterium | reverse complement strand
CACCAATGGCCCGACCGTCGTGATCGAATGTGCTCAGCGGCGGCGACGCGAGAACGCCACCAGCCCCATGCCAGCCAGTGCCGCGGCACCGGGGGTCGGGATGATGAACGAATCCGCACTGCTTGTACCGAAGAGTTGACCGCCGAAGTTGAAGCCGGCAGTGAAACTGTTCATGAAGCTCGGCACGGTGCCGGCGTACGAGACGTTCGACATAGACAGGATCGTACCGATCTGCGAGCCGAGGGGGACGATCGAGCCGCCATCGGCAAGGTGGATGAACTCCAGACGGTTCGTCGCACCAAAGCCGAACGCCGCGACGTTCGACGAGTGGTACAGCAGAACGTTCGTCCCGAGGTAATCGCCACGAACCTCGAAGTTCGAGGCAATGTTCGTGTCGATTGAACCGTCGTTGTTGATACCCATGCTCAGCGAGAACAGACGGTTGTTCAGGTTAGTCATGACCGGGGGCATGCCCGGGAACGTCAGGTTCTGGGTCGAGCCGGTCGCGGTCAGCACGTGCGAACCGGCGTTGTACGACACAAAGATGAACCCGGACGCCACGTCAGGAAGCTGCGGCGTCAGATTCAAGGGTGAAGCGATCGCCGACCCGGCGCACATGGCCAAGGCAACGACAGAAAGTCCGATCGAACGGATGTGGGGCATCTCTCTTCTCCTCCAACAGGTGATTGGCATCCGGGCGCGGAAGCTCCACGCCGCGGACAGGCGGAGGATACATTCAGCCCGTGGTTTCGCAACTCCTGAAGGTCAAAACCCGCCCAGATTCGGCGGAATTCCTATACGGGTTGGAGGAGAACTACCCATCTTCACACGCCCTCACAACACGCGAATGGCTGGTCGTACCGCGGATTACCCAAGGTAAACCCCCAGGTGGCCGGCGCCCCCGGGTGCGCTTGTCCCACGCTTTTAGGCGCCTTCCGATGACGGCCGGACCGTCGCTTTCATTTGGTATACGTTACCGTTTCGTCCTTTGATTCCCCGGCCACAAGGACCCCCGATTGTGTTTGGCCTACCGAATGTCCTCCATCGCGACGACCCCTCCAACGGCGCGATCCGGATCGCCGTGACGATCGCCCTGCCGATCCTCCTGCTGCTTGTGGTCTTCGTTCAGCAGTTCATGCTCGCGCTCGATACCCAGACGTTCGAGGAGGCCCCAATCTCGGCCCGGGAGGATGAGACCGTTGAGAGGCCGGGGATCGGGCACTTCACGCTTGATATGAAAGCGACGCTCCGGCATGTGTACTTCATCGAGCATGAGGGGTACGAGGACGAGGATGGTGAACGCGGTACGGGCATCGTGGACGATTCGAGCGTTCTCGAGTACATCGACGAGGTGGCGGTCACGCGGACGGAGCGCCTCCGGGCCGCGGTGGTTGCGCGGGAGGTGGGGGGGCTCTCGGCCGCCAAGGAGCGCCTGGCGAAGCTCGGGGCGGAGGTCTCCGCCGGTGGGGAACTTGCGGCCGACCTGCACTGGTTTCAGACCATCTATGGCAAGGGTGCCAAGGACCTCCCCGTCGAGGTACGTGAATCGCTGGTCGAGCGACATGGGTGGTTCGCGGAACTGGCGCTCTTGAGCGGCGAGAAGACCGACGAGCGTGAGCGCTCCCGGCTTCTCTCCGGCTACCGCCGGTTGCTGGCGTTCCAGGTCGGCTTGGGGCTCCTCATGACCCTCGGGGCGGTGACGGGGCTGGTGCTAGCGATCATCGCCATCAGCAAGATCGCGAGCGGCGGACTCGTTGGCAGGTTCGATGCACCGGCGGTCGGCGGATCGGTCTATGCCGAATCGGTCGCCATCTTCATGCTCGCGTTCGCGGTCATGGTGTTCATACAGATTCCCTTTCGCGGGGCGGGCGTCGCCGGGGCCACCTTCGGCCTTGCGCTGGGCGAGGTGCTGTTGTGGTCACTTGCCTTGTCGGCGTTCTGGCCTCTCCTCCGCGGCGTGCGCTGGGAGGCGTTCCGGATCGACATGGGTCTGCACACGGGCAAGGGTGTCATGGCAGAGGTCAGCGTGGGCATCGCGGCATTTCTGGCGGAGAGGCCGCTTCAGTGGCTGCTGAACATCATTGTCAGTATCTTCGAGGCGGCGTTCTCGCCGGAAGAAGAAGACGGGGCGATCACGGGCACTTCCGAGTTTCCGATGTTCGACTCGCCCATCGGCTCCTCGTGGTTCCTCGTGTGGCTGTCGGCGGCTGGCTCAGTGATCTGGGCGCCGGTTGTTGAGGAGTTGATCTTCCGCGGCGCACTCTATCGCGCCCTCCACGGCCGTCTCCGCGGGCCGCTCACGGTTGTCATCACGGCGATCTGCTTTGCCATCATCCACCCTTACGGGGCCGACGGGATGGCCTCCGTGTTCATCGGGGGGATCGTCTTTGGCCTGCTTCGGGAGTGGCGCGGCTCGATCATCGCAGCCGTTATCGCCCATGCCCTTC
>JBQTIJ010000013.1:0-9706 GCA_052388255.1 Phycisphaerales bacterium | reverse complement strand
CTCGGCGGGCGGGGTTGCCGGAGCGGGTGCTGGAGGGGTGGTCGGTGCTGCTGGAGTCCGTTCGGAACGGTCGTTGGTGGCCATGGGATGCGTCCTTGGAAGAGGTGCCAAGTCCCATTATCGCGCGCCCAGTCGGCGCGGGGGACGCATCAGCGACGAGTGCGTCGTCCCCATATCCACAACTCGCGCAGCAGCCCCGCCCCTTGCCCGGATCGGTCGCAGCGCGTGGATGGCTTATGCGCTTTCGCTTCGTGCCCGACCCCCTCACCGCAGCGACGACTTCCCCGCCCTCTTCCCCGCCTTGCTGGCCTTGCGGGCCGGGCCCTTCTTGCCCGGCTTCGCGGCGGCCTTCTTGCCGCGGGCGGCCGGGGCCTTTCGCACCGGGGCCGGGGCGGCTGTGGGCTTGCGGCCCGGTGCGCCGTAGCCCGCGGGGATGCCCTGCTTCCACGTGTCGGCGAAGCGGCTCTCGGGGTTGAAGCCGTCGCCCGGGATCGGGTGTGAGCCCTTGGTGAAGGTGCTGATGCTCGACTGGTGGGCTGTCTTGGCGTTGTACTTGGCGGTGAACTCGTCGTAGATCCAGCGGTAGGTCTTCTCCATGCCCACGCGCAGGCGGGTGTCGGGCTCCCAGTTCAGGTAGTCCTGAATCTTGCTGTTGTCGGAGTTGCGCCCCGCGACGCCCTTGGGGGCATCGAGCTTGTAATGACGCTTCAGCGTGATGCCCGCAATCTCTTCCGCGATGCTCACGAGCTGGTTGATGCTCACAAGTTCGCTCGAGCCAAGGTTGATCGGTTCGAGGATGTTGCTGTGGGTGATGAGATCGATGCCCTTGGTGCAGTCATCGATATACATGAACGAGCGCGTCTGCGTGCCATCGCCCCAGATCTCGATCTCGTGCCGGCCGCTCACGACCGCGGCGATCACCTTGCGACAGATGGCGGCGGGGGCCTTCTCGCGCCCGCCCTCCCAGGTGCCGTTGGGGCCATAGACGTTGTGAAAGCGGGCCACCCGCGAGTGCATGCCAAAGTCCTCGCGGAAGTGGCGGCACATGCGCTCGGAGAAGAGTTTCTCCCAGCCGTAGCCATCCTCCGGCAGGCCGGGGTAAGCGTCGGCCTCCTTCAGGGCGGTGATGTTCGGGTCCTTCTGCTTGTCGGCGTTGTAGACGCACGCGCTGCTCGCATAGAAGAACCGGCTCACGCCCGCCTCCTGCGCCGCAAGAAGCATGTGGGTGTTCGTCAGCACGCTGAGCATGCACAGGGCCTTGTTGTTCTCGATGAACCCCATGCCCCCCATGTCGGCCGCGAGTTGATAGACCTCCGTCGCGCCCGTGGCGAGCGTGCGGCAGACCTTGTAATCCCGGCAGTCGCCCTTGATCGGGCCCGCGTGGTTCTCAACATCCCGGTGGACCTGATACCACTCGTCGAGCGGTTTGATATCCGCGGCTTTGATCTTCCGCACGCCCATCTGGCGGAACCGATTGACGAGGTGGCCCCCGATGAAGCCGCCCGCGCCGGTCACGACCACCGTCATGTTCTTGGGATCCATGGGAAGCGATACCTCTCCGGAAAATGGCGCCCGCCGGTCAAAAAGGGGCGGGCACGCGGGCAAAGGGGAATGAACGTACGAATCGTAGCGCGAGAGGGTTCGACGCCGCACCGCGGGCCCGTGGCGCCGACCCCACACGTTCGATCATCGACCCCGCAAGCGACCGACTCAACCGCCCCCCGCCGCCCGAGCCCCGGCAGAGCACTCCCCCGCCCGTCGGCACCCCCGCGCAGGTCCGGATAGCGCGCCCCGTGGCCCGCTCAACCCGCGGCGTAGATCACCAGCCGCCACCCCTGGGGCTTCACCCCGGCCGCGCCACAGACGCGCCGGCAGATCCCCTCCAGTTCCGGGATATCGACCTGCGTCGCCCGCCCGGACGACGTGTCAAAGAGCCACCCCGCGGGCTTGCGGCCATACGCCAGTTGATAGTGCGTCTGGTCGGCATCAAGCAGCGCGTGCTGGATGATCCCGGCTGTCACCAGCAGCTTCAGGGTTCGATAGACCGTCGCCTTTGATACCCGCGCCGCCGCGGGAACGGGCAACCCACCCGGCGAAACCGTGTTCAGCCGCGCCATCAGGTCATCAATCTGAAAGAGCTCCCCCATCGCCAGCACGGCCTCAAGAATCCGGGCCCGCTCCGGCGTGTACTTCTGCCCCACCCGCTTCAGCGTCCGGCGAAAGACCGCGCACAGCGGCTCGACAATGGTGTACTCCGCCGCGGCTGGGGGAGGTGATCCCATGCCCGGATGGTATCAAACCGCGGCTCAAGGGGAGGGTGGCGGCGAGCCGGGCCCCCCGTCGGTCCGCGCCAGCGCGAGGGCCCACGCTGGCGCGCTGAGGTCGGTCTTCCCCACCCGGGCGGAGGCCGGCCGCCAGCGCGAGCCGGGGTTCTTGAGTTCAATATGCTCCCACGGGATGCTGATGGGTGTGGCCCCGAGGGCGCGCCAGAAGCGCTTGGGACAGAGGTGCAGGCACGCCGCGTCCACCGAGATATCAAACGACCACCCGTAGTTCATCAGACCAAGACTGATCGACTGCCCTCGCTTGAAGACCGCATCGGCCGCCACCGCGCGGGGCGGGAAACTCGCCGCGAGTGTCCGGATCGCGCCCGTCGCCACGCTGAAGACCACGCCGAGGATCACAACGTCCATCAGAACAAAGGCGGCGACGAGAACAAGAACGCCCGGCGGGTTCATTGATGGCCCTCGCTTGCAGCCGCGGCACCCGCCGCGGCGCACTTTCGCATCCACTCAAAGCCCGAGTTCGTCCGCGACCGATTCGAGCGAAGTCGGGGTACCGGTCTCTGCCTCGGCATCAACGCGCGGTGCATCGGGCAACGGCTTGCCCTTGGAATCCGTCAGTGCACGACCGTCGATCGTCTTGATGATCGGGATTGGATGGGCCAGCACCCACTTCTCGAGGGCGGCATCAAGGGCCGTCTGCTCCGCCTCCGGGAGCCCCTTGAAGTTCCCGCGCCCGCGGCACTTGGGGAACTTCGAGCACCCCAGCCACGGGCCGAACTTGCCGGGGCGCAGATTCATGGGCGACTGGCACTTGGGGCAGGGCTGGGCCGGGTCAGGGACATACGGCGGAATGCTGGGGGCCTGCACATGCCCCTTCTTGTCTACTCGAAGTAGCCCGTCGCAGGGGTTCTGCTTGTCGCCATAGCCAGAACACCCAAGGAAGACACCAACGCGCCCGGTGCGCTTGATCATCGGTCGCCCGCAGAGGTGACAGGCGATGTTGGTCGTCTTGATCGGCTGCGGCTTCCCCTCGCGGTCGCAGGGGCAGGCATAGTCGCAGGCGGGATAAGTGGCACAGGAGAGGAACCGCCCGTTTGACCCGAGCCGGTAGACAAGGTCACTCCCGCACTTCTGGCAGCGGTATTCCTTGGGGGCCGGGGTGGTCACGGCCTTGGCGTGCGTAAGCGTCTCGGCCACGCTTTCAAGCCGGGTCTTGAAGGGGCCGTAGAAGCGCTTGAGCATCTGCACCCAGTCGAGGTGATCGTCCTCAACCTTGTCAAGGTCGGCTTCCATCTCGCGGGTGTAGCCAAGGTCCATGAGGTCCGGGAAGGCCTCGATGAGCTTGTCGGTCACCACCTCGCCAAGATCAGTGGCATAGAACCGGCGGTCGAGTTGCTCAGCGTACTTGCGGTCTTGGATGACGCTGATGATCGAGGCGTAGGTCGAAGGGCGACCGATGCCGTCTTTCTCCAGTTCCTTGATGAGCGAGGCCTCAGTGAACCGCGCGGGGGGCGCGGTGAACTTCTGGCGCGGATCGATCGCGATCGGTGCAAGCCCCTGCCGCTCGCGCAAGGCCGGGAGAGTCTGCTCCTCCGCGCTCGCGGGGAGACCAGTGGCCTTGTACCACCCGTCAAAGACCAGCACGCGCCCGGTGGCGCGGAAGCTTAGCGGCTGGGCCGGGTCGGTCCCGCCCGTGATCGTGACCGCCGTGGCGTCCCACTGCGCGGGCGTCATCTGGCAAGCGAGGAACCGCATCCAGATCAGGTTGTAGACCTTCCAGAGATCGGGCTTGAGCGCGGCGCGAAGCTCCGCCGGCGGGTGGGCCATGCTCGTGGGGCGGATCGCCTCGTGGGCCTCCTGCGCATCCTTGTTACTGCTCGTGAAGAAGTTGGGCTTCTCCGGGAGATACTTCGCCCCGTGCGTGCCGCTGATGTAGTCGCGCACCATCGTCAGCGCCTCGCCCGAGATGTTCGTCGAGTCGGTGCGCATGTACGTGATGAGCGCCACCGGGCCCTCGCCCGGAATCTCCACGCCCTGGTAGAGCTGCTGGGCCGCCGCCATGGTGTGCTTGGCGCTCATCCCCAGCCGGTTGGAACCCGCCTGCTGCAGCGTGCTCGTGATAAAGGGCGGGGGCGGGCGCGTGGTCGTGCGCTTGGTCTCGATGTTCGTAACGGTGTACGGGGTCGCCGGGTCGATCTCGCCGCTGATGGCCCGCACGTTCCGGGCCGGGCCCTTGCCCTTAGGGTCATCGCGCACCGTGGAGGTGACATTCCTCAGCCCGGCGAGCGTGGCGATCGACTGAGCCCGGCGGGCCATCGCTTCGCCCGGGTCGCCAGCATCTGACGCGCGGGCACCCGCCTCCCCCGCGATGAACTCGTCCATCTTCTGACCGCCCACCTCCACCAGGTTGGCCGCGAACGCGCCGTGCTCGTTCAGCCATGCATCCAGCGCCTTCTGGGTGGGGGGTTCGCCCTTGTCGTCGCGCTTGGCCCGCTCGCTCGCCAAGGACCGCGCGAGCGCGGCCGATTTGGCCATGTCGGCGATGAAGTTGCCCGTGATCTCCCACGATTCTTCCGGAATGAACGCCCGGATCTCGCGTTCACGATCGACAATCAGCCGCACCGCGACGCTCTGCACCCGCCCGGCCGAGAGCCCCCGGGCCACCTTCTTCCACAGCAGCGGCGAAACCTGGTAGCCCACGATGCGGTCGAGGATGCGCCGCGCCTGCTGCGCGTTCACCCGGTCCATATTGATCGGATGCGGGTTGCTGAAGGCCCGCTCAATCTCACTCTTGGTGATGGCCGCGAACATCACCCGCTTGGCCGTCTCCGGCCGCACGCCCAGTTCTTCCGCAACATGCCACGCGATCGCCTCACCCTCACGGTCAGGGTCGGTCGCGAACCAGATGGCCGAGGCCACCCGGGCTGACTTCTTCAGGTCGCTGATGACCTTGCCCTTCTTCTCCATCACCTGATACGTCGGGGCAAAGTCGTTCTCAAGGTCCACCCCGGGGACGGGTGACTTCACCCCTTTGGGGTTCCGGCTCGGCAGGTCGCGCACATGCCCCACTGAGGCAAGCACGTGATACCCCGGGCCAAGGTACTTGTTGATCGTCTTGGCCTTCGCCGGCGACTCCACAATTACCAGTTGCCGCCCTCGGCCCCGCCCCGGTGGTGCCGACGACTCCGTCGCGTCGATCTCCTCCGTGGTGTCGAAGGGTGCCTCACGCTCCGCCGCTTGGGCCTTCTTGGCGCGAGGGGACTTGGCAGGGGACCGCTTGCCCGCTGCGGGAGTGGTCGAGCGCGACGTTCGTGTAGACTTGGCCATAGTGAACAAAACCAGAACAAGACCAGGGCTGCACGCCCCGGACATGAAGATAGGTGTGGCGAGCGGCCTGTGGCATCGGCAAGAAAGGCCGATTGCGGGCAGAAAGGGCGATCAATCCCCGCGGCACGTCACCCGCGAAGGTCGCCCCCGGGCCTCCCGGTCACGCCCGCGTTTCCCCGTCGCGGCTGCCGTGCAGCGTCAGGGCGTCGGATCAGCCGGGAGCGTGCGAACGCGAATCGTGCTCGCAAACGGCGGCGCAAGGTGGACCCGGTGCGTCTGTTTGACAAAGTCGCCGGGCACCGCTTTGAAGAGGTTCGGAACAAACGTCTGCGGATTGCGGTCGATCAGCGGGAACCAGGTGCTCTGCACCTGCACCATGACACGATGCCCCTTCTTGAACGTGTGCAGCACATCTTGAAGCGGCAGCGGCACCCGGGCCACCTCACCCGGCGTGAAGGGGCGGGCCTCGGTGAATCCCTCGCGAAACCGGCCGCGGACGCACTCAGAGCGCACCATCATCTGATACCCGCCGAGGGCCCGGATCTTGTTCATGGGGTCTGGACCCATCGGGCGATCATCCGCCCCCGGCTCGCCGGGGTAGACATCGATCACCTTGACAATCCAGTCGGCATCGGTCCCGGTGGTCGAGACAAAGAGCTCCGCCTCGATCGGCCCCGCGATGGTCAGGTCCGCCGTCAGCGTGGGCGAGGTATAGACGAGCACTTCCGGCCGTCGCCCCGCGAACCGCTGGTCCTCGGTCATGTACTCGCGCACCATGCCCGTTGAAACGTGCTCGGTGTACGGAACCGGCTTGGCCGGATCGCTGACAAACTCGTCGAAGGTCACTCCCGCGGGTTGGTTCACGGGTGCCAGTGGCCGCGCCTCAAGGCCAAGCGCCTGCCCCGGCGCGAGCGACCACGTAGCGTCACCCGTCCCCGCGGGGGGCCACTGGCCAAACGACCGCCAGCGCTTCAACCCCGTGTCAAAGACCATCGCCTCCGGGTTGTCGGGTGTTCGTCCCTCTTTGAGCGCGGCCCGAAAGAAGGGCAACTCCACCTGCTGCTGATACTGGTCAGAGAGTCGCTCGCCGAAAGCGATATCCCCAAGCACCGATCCCTCGCGCCGCCCCCAGTCACCGTGGCCCCATGGGCCCATCACCAGCGTGTTGTGGATGCCCGGGTTCTGCTCCTCGATCGCGCGATAGGTGTTGAGCGCGCCGTAGAGATCCTCCGCATCAAACCACCCGCCCACCACCATCACCGCTGGCGCTACTTTCTTCAGGTGCGGCAGAATGTTCCGTGCCTGCCAGAAGTCGTCATACGTCGGGTGGGCCGCAACCTCCCCATAGAAGGGCACCGCCCCCCGGTAGTGCAGCGCGTCCATGTTCCCCAGCGGCCCGAGGGCAAGAAAGAAGTCGTACCCATCCTGCGTGCCGTAGTTCGGCCGCGGCCACCCGTCCTTCGCCGGGAGCACGGGCTTCGGCCGCTCACGCCCGAAGCCATTGAAGAACCCAAAGAAGTGCGGCGTCAGAAAGCACCCGCGGTGGTAGAAGTCGTCAAACCACCAATCGGCGATCGGCGCCTGCGGCGAAACCGCCTTCAGTGCCGGATGGGCATTGATCATCCCCGCCGAGGCGTAGAACCCCGGGTACGAGATCCCCCATTGCCCAACCCGCCCGTTGTGGTGCGCGATGTTCCCGAGCAGCCACTCGATCGTGTCGTACGTGTCCGTGCTCTCGTCCACATCCGCTGGCCCGCGCTTCTGCGCCACATGCGGCGTCATATTCACGAACGTCCCCTCCGACATGTGCCGACCCCGCACATCCTGACGCGCGATGATGAACCCATCGCGCAGAAACGCCGCCAGTGATCCCGGGGCCTCGGAAAAATCCTCCGCCTTCCCCGTCACCCCATACGGTGCCACGCTGTACGGCGTGCGGTTCATGATGATCGGGTACGTCCGCCCCTCCGCCGCATCACGTGGCACAAAGACCTGCGTCATCAACTTCGCCCCGTCCCGCATCGGCACCAGGTGCTCCTGCTTGACATACCGCTCGGCGAACTCCTCTGGGGAGAGTGTCTGGGCCAGTGCCGCCCCCGGGAGAGCAAGCGCCAATCCGGCAACAACAACCATGAGCGTGCGCATCGGGCCCTTTCGAAGCGGGTGAACGGGTCCCGCCCGACGTGCATCGGGCAACCCTCGATCATCAAGAGCGTAGCGAACACTCCACGGGGTCAAGCGCAGGTCCCTACCGGCCCGCGACAAACACCCCGAGCGCGAACGCCGCCACCACCAGCAGCAGTATCACCACCACCGCAATCGGCCAGCCGTGACGAACCGCCCACACTCTCACCCGGGCCGGAACCGTCACTGGGTCGCCCGGCAGCGGCCGACCCGCTGCCACGGCCTCAAGGTCCGCCGCGAAGTCCGCGGCCGTCGGGTGACGGTCCGCCGGATTGCGCGACATGGCGCACAGCAACGCCCGCTCAAAGTCGCGCGAGACCGCCGGGTTGAAGTCGCGCACCCGCGGCGCAGGGCCAGTGGTGATCTGCGCCAGCACCGCCGCGGCGTCCGCCCCCGCAAAGGGCGGCCGTAGCGCCAGGGCATGAAAGAGCGTACCGGCAAGGCCATAGACGTCCGTCCGCCGACCGACCGTCTGCCCGCGCAGTTGCTCCGGAGCCGAGTACGTGGCCGTACCCGCAAAGTCCTTGGCGACCCGCAAGTCCCGCGGCGTGCGCGGCCCATGATCCGCCCGCGAGGAATGTGACGATGACGGCTCAAGCCACCGGCCCGTCTCATGATCCTCGCTGCTGGCCACCAGGCCAAAGTCAGAGAGCATGGGCCCGCCACCGCGCCGCAGCAGGATGTTGCTCGGCTTCAGGTCGCGGTGGTGGAGACCCGCATCGTGCACGGCCTGCAGGGCGCGGGCCAGCGTCGCGCCCATGAGCGCGATGTACATGACATAGTCAGTAGCGCCCACAAGCGGCATCGAAGCAGGACCGCTCTCCCCCGCACCAAGCGCGGCCGCCAACGCGCCTTCACTCGGGGTCTGGCCCTTCGGCGTGCTCTTGGCAAGGTCCTGAATCACCTCGCCCAGCGAGCGGCCATCCACCCATTCCATGGTAAAGCCATGCGTCTCCTTGCCCTCCTTCCGATCGCTGATGAGGTCAAAGACCGACACGATCGCCGGATGACGCAGCATCGCGATGGCCTGGGCTTCACGCGTGAAGCGCTCCCGCCCTGTCGGACTCATGGCAAAGTGTGGGAGCAGCACCTTGAGCGCCACATCGCGCCCGAGCGCGGCATGCCGGGCCAGATACACCACGCCCATTCCGCCGCGACCCAGTTCGCGGATGATCGTGTACCCGCCGAACGTCGGCGCCGCCAGCGCATCGGCCCGGCCAGAGACCGCCCGCGCCAGGTCGCCGTGCCGTTCGAGCGCGGGCCGCAGATGCTCTCGCCCCGCCGCGGCGCTCTCGATATCCGGTTCGCGCCCATCCTCGAGCGCATCAAGCGCTCGATCAAAGAACGCCTCGACCACCGCTTGATCCGCCGGCGCGAGCGCGGGCTCCTTCCCGCTTGGGCCATGCCCCGATCCGGCGTCATCTTGTCCTGTTTGGGCGGCTGCCACGCCCGCGATTGTTGGGCTCAGCTCTGCGGGGCACGCGGAGCCCGCTGCGACAGCCGGCGCAGCGCTACCAACTGGCGGAAGATCTCGCGCGAGGGTGCCGCGGGATTCCCCGCGACGCTCTCACCCGGCTCGACATCGCGCATCACGCCGGCGGTCGCCGCGATCCGCGCTCCAGAGCCGATCTCGATGTTGTCCCTGACCGATGCCCCACCGCCGATCAGCACCCCGTCGCCGATCTTCACGCTCCCGGCCACGCCCGTGTTGCCCGCGATCAAGCACGAGCGACCAATGCGGACGTTGTGCGCGATCTGCACCAGGTTGTCGATCTTGGTCCCCGCGCCGATCACCGTCGGGCCGAACTTCCCGCGATCGACGCACGTGTTCGCGCCGATCTCGACCCCGTCGTGGATCTCAACGTTCCCCGCGTGCGGGATCTTGATGACCGTTCGGCCATCGGGCGAAG
>JBQTIJ010000012.1:0-16552 GCA_052388255.1 Phycisphaerales bacterium | reverse complement strand
CCGCGCCGGATCATCCCACGAAGAACCCCTTGGCGGCGTCTGCGCCGTCGCCGTCAACCCCGGCGACCGTCTTCTGCTTGAGACCCCAGGCGGGGGCGGCTGGGGTCGAGCGCCCGCCACTCATTCGAACATGTAGCCAAGCTCCATCTCCACAGCGATCAGGAACACGCGGAAGTTCGCCAGCTGTTGCACCGCGCAGGTGAACTTCCCCTTGCCGCTGTACCAGCGGGCATCCTTGTGCTCGATCGTGACCACGCCGGACTCGATCTTCACACTCTTGATGTCCTCGCGGTCGATCCGCGCCGTCCGGTCACCCTTCCCATACTCCACATACCCGCGGCCAACGCGGACAAACCGTCCGCCGGCGATGTTGAACTGCATCCATCCGACACGATCGATCTCTTCAGCCATCCGGGGCCACAGGAACTGCGTCCATGCGCGCGAGGCGGATTCGCCGATCCACGACGGGTCGGCAACACCAGGATTCTCCTTGAGCGTCCAGTAGCCGCCGGCGATCTTGAAGCGCACCTTCCCTCGCGCGTCCGCCCACTTGTACCAGTAGTTCGTCCCTGCATAGATGAAGTTGACGTACACCGAGTTCTTAAACGTCCGGAGTTCCGCCACCTCCTCAAAGAGCAGCCGACGGATGCGCGGCGGCCGATCCGGCCCGCCACGAACAGCCAGTCGCGCAATCCCGAGTGAGCCAACGTAACTGCACGAGTGCGAAAAGCCGGTGAGCGCCCAAGCGATGGCGAACACAATCCCACCGAAGATGAGCCCGACCACATCCTCTGGGTTGATAGGTGCGGTCGTGCCCGGGTTGTTGCGCCAGCCGAGAAAAACAAACCCCGCAGCAACGAGCGCGCCCGGCACGATGCAGACCAGCCAGCGCGTTCCCGGGTTCCAAGGCCGCTGCCCCTTCCGCAGTGAGGTATGCGCTGTCAGCACCGCCCCGATCTCGGGCGGCGCCGGGGCAAAGAAGACCGCTTCGGCAGGCAGCGGATCGCCATTGTGCTCAGTGACTTCGTCCGTCATCGTGCGAGGGTATTGCTCCATCCCTTCCCGGCCCTGCCAGTCACGCCCCACGTCCCCGCCCCGGTACCCTCCCTCCCCATGGACCACTTTGTCTACCGCGATGGCGAACTCACCTGCGAAGCCGTCAACCTTGCCGCGCTCGCCGCGGAGGTCGGCACGCCCTGCTATGTGTACTCCCGCGCCACCATCCTGACCCACTATGACAAACTCGCCGCCGCCTTCGCGCCGCTCCGGCCCATGATCTGCTTCAGCGTCAAATCGTGCAGCAACATCCATGTCCTCCGCGCCCTTGTCGAGCGCGGCGCGGGCCTTGATGTCGTCAGCGGCGGCGAACTCGCCCGGGCCCGGCTTGCCGGGTGTCCGCCGGAACGGATCGTCTTCGCCGGTGTCGGCAAGACCGACGAGGAGATCCGCGATGCTCTCAGCGGTGCCGAGGGTGCGGGCCCCATCGGCCTCTTCAACGTCGAGTCCGAGCCCGAGTTTGAGGTCGTCGCCGCCGCCGCCCGCGCCATGAACGTCAGCGCCAAGGCCGCCCTTCGCATCAACCCAGAGGTGAGTGCAGGCGGTCACGACTACATCCAGACCGCGAGAAAAGAGAGCAAGTTCGGCGTTACCTTCGACCACGCCCGCGCCCTCATCACCCGGTTCGCTCGCGAGAAGCACCTCAAACTCACCGGCCTGCACCTGCACATCGGCTCCTCCATCAACACCCCCGGACCCTATGTCGATGCCCTCCGCAAGACCCTGACCCTTGTCGATGCCCTCGCCGCCGAAGGCGTCCAGATCGACACCCTCGACCTTGGCGGTGGTTTCGGTGCCGATTACCACACCGGCGACGCTCCCCCCGCCGCGGATTACGCCCGCGAACTCGTCCCCCTTCTTCTCGACCGCGTGGCCCGTGGCTTGCGCATCGTCTTTGAGCCCGGTCGCACCATCGTCGCAAGCGCCGGGGTCCTCCTCACGCGCGTCCTCTACGTCAAGCACGCCGCGGCTCGAAAGTTCATCGTCTGCGATGCCGGGATGCAGACCCTCATCCGCCCCGCGCTCTACAACGCGTTCCACTTCATCTGGCCTACCAGTGTCTCGCCCCACCATGAACCCCCAACCCGCAGCGAGACCCTCGACCTCCCCGGGCTTGAGCGGGCTGATGTCGTCGGCCCCGTCTGCGAGTCGGGTGACTTCCTCGCCAAGGACCGCCTCCTTCCCCCTGTGGCCCGTGGCGAGCTTCTTGCGGTCTTCACGGCGGGTGCCTACGGCATGAGCATGGCAAGCCGATACAACAGCCACCCCCTCCCGTGTGAGGTCATGGTGGATGGCGCCCGGGCTCGAATCATCCGCCAGCGCGAACGACACGCGGACCTCGTCCACCATGAGTTGTCGCCCAGTGAAGTCGCCCTGTGAGGCCGCGACCATCGTGCGGGGCCCGGTTCCCGGCGGGCCCTCTCCCTGCGGCGCGGCCGGGTTCTGACACGGACAAACTCGGATGCTGGTCCCCGGTCGCATGCAGGCACAGGCCCCGCTTGATGCCGCGCTCGCCCGCGGCTGCCTGCCCCATACCCGTGGGGCACGGTTTCAACCATCTGTGAGCCCGCGGACGCTTCAGCGGCACGCCCCCCTTACCCTTCCCGCGTGCCGATTCTGACTGCCACCAACCTCCAACTGGCCTACGGCCAGCGCGTCATCCTTGATGGCGTCTCCCTTTCCCTCGAAGCCGGCGAACGCATCGGCGTTGTCGGTCGCAACGGCGCGGGAAAGTCCTCCATGCTGAAGATCATGGCGGGCCTCATCCCCGCCGATTCCGGCACGGTCGCCCTCGGCAAGGGGGCCCGCGCCGGGTACCTCCACCAAGACCCCAAGCTCGATCTCACCGAGACTCTGCGCGGTGCGGCCGAGTCCGCCTTCGCCGAACTCCACCGCCTCCACCTCGCCCTTGACAAAGTCTTTGAGGAGATGGGCACCGCCCAGGGCGCGGCCCTTGACAAGCTCCTCGAGAAGCAGTCCAAGCTCGAAACACAGATGGAAGCCGCGGGTGGATACGCCATCGATCACAAGATCGGCGAAGTCCTTCATGGTCTCGGCTTCACCGATGCCCAGTTCTCCACCCCCGTGGGCGGGCTCTCCGGCGGCCAAAAGGGCCGGCTCTCTCTCGCCAAACTCCTCCTTGAGGAGCCCGACGTGCTCCTCCTTGACGAGCCCACCAACCACCTCGATATCGACGGTCGCCTCTGGCTTGAGTCGTTCCTCAACAACGAGTACGAGGGCGCGGTCATCCTCATCAGCCACGACCGCTACCTCCTCGACAACGTCGTCAACCGCATCATTGAGGTCGAGCAGTCGCGGCTCATCGATTACCCCGGCAACTACCTTGCCTTCCGTGAGATCCGCGCCCAGCGCCGTCTCAGCATGATGCGGGCCTACGAGAATGAGCAGGGCCGCTTCAAGAAGGAAGAGGCCTACATCCGCCGCTACAAGGCCGGCCAGCGCGCCAAGCAGGCCCAGGGTCGGCTCTCCAAACTCGAGCGCGCCAAGGAATCCTCCACGCTCGAGCGGCCCATGGAACTCGCCACCATGGCCCTCCAACTCCCCAAGGCCCCGCGCTCGGGCGACATTGTCTGTTCCTGCCGCGAACTCTCCAAGAAGTACCCCGCCGACGACGGCACACAGAAGGTCCTCTTCCGAGAGCTTGATTTTTCCATGGGTCGCGGCGAGCGCTGGGGCATCATCGGCCCCAACGGCGCGGGCAAGTCCACGCTTGTGCGCTGCATCCTCGGCGAGCAGACCGCCGACTCCGGCAAGGCCCGCGTGGGGGCCAGCGTCGTCATCGGCCACTACCAGCAGACCCACGACCACCTCCCCATGGAGGCGCTCGTTTATGAATACCTCCAGCAGGTGATCAACAAGGAGTGCCCCGGCACGACCATGAGCGAGCAGGCCGCTCGCAACCTTGCCGGCGCATTCCTCTTCACCGGTGGTGAGCAGGAGCGCCCGCTCCACCAACTCTCGGGCGGCGAGCGGAGCCGCGCCGTCCTCGCCGGGCTCCTTGCGAGTGCCAAGAACCTGCTCGTGCTTGACGAGCCCACCAACCACCTTGACATCCCCGCCGCCGAGCGGCTTGAGGAAGCCCTCGCGCCGCCGGATGAAGAGACCGGCGACGACGGCTATGAGGGCTCCCTCCTGCTCATCAGCCACGACCGCGCCCTTATCGACGCCACCTGTGACCACCTGCTCGTCTTTGACGGCCAGGGCAACGTTGAGCAGTTCGCCGGCAACTACTCCGAGTGGCGCGAGAAGGACCTCGCCCGCAAGGCCGACAAGGCTCGCGCAGAGCAGGAAGCCCGCGAACGCCGCGACTCCGCCGAGAAGGCCCGCAAGGCCTCGGAGGAAGCCCGCCGCAAACCCGCCCCCTCCGCTCCCCGTGCCAACAACCCGCTCGCTCGCCTCTCGCTCGAGGACCTCGACGCCCGCATGGAAAAACTCAACGCCCGGATCAAGGCCATCGACGTTGAACTCGCCGACGCCTGGAACGACCCACGCCGTTGCCACACCCTCGGCGAAGAACGCACCCGGCTCGCTCGCGATCTTGAGCCGCTGGAGTTTGAGTGGATGTCGCGTGAGGGCGGCTGACCCGCCCCCTTCCATACCCGGCCCTCCCGGTCGCACTCCGCCCGGCACCCCTCTCGATCCGTTATCATCCGCCCCCGCGTGTCGAGCCCCGCCCCCGCCAACCCGATTCCGTCACCCGCGGAAGCCGAACGTCCCCGGCGCTCCCTCCTCCGTCGCCTCGTTGCGGTTCAGGAGGTCGGCCTTCTCATCGTCATCGCGGTCATGATGCTCGGCATCTATCTGTTCGCCGGCACCATCAGCGGCGAGCCCATCCGCCTGTCGGAGGATCAGACAGTCGCCGAGTCCGCCGGTCTCATCACCGTCACCACCGACGGTCTCCAGACAGACCGGTACCGCACCGCCGACAACTACCGATTCATCGAAGACCGCCGCGGCCGGCAGATCCAGCGATTTGAAGTCCGTCCTGCACCCGCAGGCGCGACTGTCGCAGTGACCTCCATCTCCGTGATCGATCGCCGCGGCCAGGAAGAATCCCAGGGCGCGCTCGTCTTCCGCACCCCCGCCGGTGACTCCGCACCCTTTCGGTTCTCCGATGGCTGGCAGGCAGGCGACGATGGCGCCTCGGTCGAGCGGCCCTACCAGGTCAGCAAGTTCTTCAACAAGAACAACCTCGTTCTCGTGCTCACCACCTCCAGTTTTTACGCCATCATGGCCGTCGGCATGACGCTCATCATCATCATGGGCGGCATCGACCTCTCCATCGGCTCCATCTACGCCCTCGCCGCCGTGGGCACCGCGCTCCTGCTGCGGGCCGTGCAGTCAGGAGCAGAGGGTGGTGATCCCATCTCCCCCGCCCTCGCCATCCCCCTTGCCGTCGGCGTCTGCACGCTCCTCGGCGCCATCACCGGGGCCGTCAACGGCATCGCGATCGTCGGCCTGCGCGTCCACCCCTTCATCATCACCCTCGGCGGCATGGCCGTCTACCGCGGCATCGCCTTTGTGCTCAGCGAGGGCCAGTCGATCGCCGGCTTCCCCGGTTCGTTCCGCGAGTGCATCCGCTATGAGGTCGCGGGCATCAGCCCCGTCCCCGCCGGGGTCATGCTCCTCACCGGTCTCATTGGCGCCTTCGTTGCCTCGCGCACCACCTTCGGCCGCCGCACCTTCGCCATCGGTGGCAACGAAACCGCCGCCCGATACGCCGGCATCCCCGTCGGCAAGGTCAAGATCGCTCTCTACACCATCGGCGGCGCCACCGCCGGTCTCGCCGCGGCCATCGGTCTGGGCTACTTCGGCTCCGCCACCAGCGACTCCGCCCGCGGCTACGAACTCGGCGTCATCGCCGCCGCCGTCGTTGGTGGCGCTTCACTCTCCGGCGGGCGCGGCTCGATCCTCGGCGCCGTCCTCGGCGCCATCATCATCCAGCTCATCGAGAACGGCTTTGATGTCCTCGGCATCGACACCAACTACAAGCAGATCGTCATCGGCCTTTCGATCGTCCTCGCCGTGCTCGTGGACCAGCTCAAGCAGCGCTTCCTCGCACGGGGCTGATCAGTCCTCGCTGGCGCTCACCGCCCTCTGAGCACCACCGCACCGTTGACCTCGCGGTCGATCCCAAGCGGGTTCCCCTCGCGCAGTGCCGGGGGCAGCATCCCGTCCGGCACACTCTGATAACACACCGGTCGGCACCACCGCTCCATCGCCAGCGATCCCCCCGCGCTCGAATGGGGCTGGTTCGTCGCCGGAAACGGCCCCCCGTGCACCGTCGCACCGACCACCTCCACGCCGGTCGGCACGCCGTTGTGAATCACCCTCCCCGCCAGCCGCTCCAGCACGCCCATCAGCCCCTGCGCCTCCGCCAGTTCTTCGGGCTCGCTCCACAACGTCACCGTCAATGACCCGCCCAGCGCCCAGAGACACGCGCGGAGTTCCTCCGCGCTCTGCCACTCGACGGCAATCGCCAGCGGGCCAAAGACCTCCTCATGCAGCGTCCCGTGAGCAAGGAACGTCCGCGCATCGGTCGAAATCACGTCGCCCTGCAGTCCGCCCGCGCCTGCTCGCTGCGCCTTGGCACCAAGCACGCCTGCCACAGCGCCGCGGCGTTCTTCAAACACCTCGCGAACCCGCGGGCTCAGCATCGTCCCCACCCCGGCCTGCGCCACCCGCTCCGCAAGCCCGCGCACCAGCGGTCCAGACCCTGTCGGCACCAGCACCACCCCGGGGCAGGTACACATCTGCCCCACCGAAGCGGTGATGCTCGCGGCCAGTCGAGTGACAATCTCCTCACGATTGCGTTCCGCTGCCCGCGGCAGCACCACCACGGGGTTCGTACTCCCCATCTCCGCAAACACCGGAATCGGTCGCCGCCGCCCGCCCGCCAAGGCATGGATCGCCATCCCTCCCTTGAACGATCCCGTGAACCCCACCGCGCTCACCCCTTCATGCTGCACCAGTTCCGCGCCAATCGCAAACTCGCGCTCACCCCCCGCGTGCAGATACGAAAAGACCCCCGGGTGCGCCCCACACCGCGCCGCGGCTTCCGTCACGAGCTCCGCCACCATCGCCCCCGAGCGTGGATGGCCCGGGTGCCCCTTCACGATCACCGGGCACCCCGCCGCAAGGGCGGAGGCCGTGTCGCCGCCAGCGGTGGAATACGCCAGCGGAAAGTTCCCCGCCCCAAAGACCGCGACGGGTCCGAGTGGCCGGAGCATCCGTCGAAGGTCCGGCCGCGGGGTCGGTTGGCGTGCCGAATCCCCATGGTCGATCACCGCCCGCACCCAGGCGCCGCGCTCGGCGATGGACGCGAAGAACTCAAGCTGCGCGCCCGTTCGTGCCAGTTCCCCGCGCACCCGCGCCTCCGGCAGTGCTGTCTCTTCCATCACCACAGGCACAATCGCCCCCGCGTGCTGCTGGAGCGACTGCGCAACCTGCCGCAGCAGCGCCGGCCCCGCGGGCTCCCCCGCCATGAACGCCTCCGCCGCCCGCGCAGCCGCGCGATCAACCTCCTCCGCCGTCGCCGCAAAGTGCTCGCCCCCGAGCGGGTCCGATGTCCGTGGATCGACAGCGCAGAACGCATGCCGCCGCTCCGCCGACGGCCTCCCCGCGATGATCGATCGCGATGCACCCCCCGCGCACGTGGGCACAGTGGGGGTTGCGCCGGGGCCGGGCCCCGAAGGCGGAACAGGAGGTCCAGATGGCGAAGGTGAACTGCTCATGCGCGGTGTCAGCCAAGGAGAACGGGGCGAGGATGCCAAGGCACAAGCCCATGGTAACGCTCGCAGCGCGACCACCTGTCCACGCGCAAAGAACTGAACGCCCTTCACGCAGGACATACAGTTGCCGCTCCTCAGAAGGGACCCCATGCCGCCTCCCAACGGTCACCGCAAGGGCGAGCAACCTGCCCCCACCGCCCATCCCGCTGCCACCATCGACAACGACAGGATCACGAGCCCTGTCGCCACCGTCGCCTTCAACGCCTTCAACTGGTCACCCCAGCCCATCGGCTGGAAGATCATCACCGACCTCGTGGCTGAGTTCCTCGCCCACGCTCCCGCAGCGGCCGTCTTCGCAACAAGAATGAAGGACGAACTCGGCTCGCGCTTCGTTGACTGGCTCGATCACCTCAGCGTCCCCGAGAACGCCGCCCTCCGCCGCAGACTCCTTGCCGCGGGCTTCACCCACGAACCGAGCGTCGGTGCCAAGGGGCGATATGTCCACCACGGTGCCATGTTCCCCGAGGTCCTCGTCGGAGAGGACACATCCTTCATCGCCGCGCTCAAGGTCGAGAGTGTCTCCGATTTCCTCGCCGCCAACGGCATCCACGATGCCCAGGTTGAAGGCCTCCCCGGCGCTCAGGTCCGCCTTGCCCCCGTCTTCCTCGCCAAGGGTCATGAACTCTGGGTCATCGAGCGCCACGGCCTCCGTGGCCATGAGTGGCCCAGCGACAATCCCACACCCGTAAGCAAGATCATCAAGGCCCAGCAGCACCTTGAGAACTTCCGCCGTCGCCGGCGCGACTTTGAGACCGATGTCGATGGCTTCGTCGAGGCCAACCGCCTCGTCGATGCCGCCATCAGTGATATCGGCCGCGACTGGGCCTGCGACCTCTGGTTCTACTCTGAGCGCGAGTACTGGCAACGCCGCAACCGCGCGGCTCAGTTCCTCAAGACCCAGCATGATCGCTTCGGCCTCGGCTGGGCCAACCACGACCACCACACTTATCGAAGCAGCCGCGAGTGGTTCAAGCACCTCATCGCGTTCCTTGAGAAACTCGGCTTCCATTGCCGCGAGCGCTTCTATGCCGGGGCCGAAGCCGGCTGGGGCGCGCAGGTCATTGAGCATCCGGTCGCCGGCATCACCATTTTCGCCGATGTGGACATGTCCCCCGAGGAACTCATGGGCGACTTTCCGCACATCGGCCTCGGCCCCCAGAATGAACTCGGCACCGTCGGTCTCTGGTGCGCCCTCCACGGCGAGGCCTTCCTCCAGGCCGGGATGCACCACCTCGAATGCCAGTTTGATTTCCACGCCCTGCGCGACCTCATGTGGGACGAAGGCCAGATCCACACCATGGACCCCTTCACCACGTTCCCTTACCTGCGCCAGGCCTTCACCGACGGCGAGCGCTGGCCCGTGGCGGAGCGCCGCCTGAAGGCCGTCCTCGCGCGCCGACAGATCACCCCCGAGCAGGCCGACCTCTTCCGCAAGAACGGCGCCGTCGGTAGCCACCTCGAAAACCTCGAACGCAACGACGGTTTCAAGGGCTTCAACCAATCCGGCGTCAGCCAGATCATCGCCAAAACCGACCCCCGCCGACTCGCCGCCGCGCTCCAACCCACCGGCGCATGACCCGCGGCCGAGCTTGTCTCCTTCCCCGCACCAGGGCGGGGTGCTCATAGTCCGCGTCGCGCGAACACGAAACGCGCCGAGCTCCACATGACCCCGTCGCGCTCTGCATACGGAGCACGTTCCTGTCCGTGGCTCTCCTCGGAGTGCTTCCTCGACCCCCATTTGATACACTCCCCCCGTGCACGACGTCTTCCTGAGCCACGCCTCGGTCGACAAGCCCACCGCCGACGCGGCCTGCCACGCGCTGGAAGCCGCGGGCGTGCGCGTCTGGATGGCCCCGCGCGATGTGGTCCCTGGCACGCCCTACGGCCGCGCCATCATCGAAGCGATCAAGGACTCCCGGTTGATGGTCGTGGTCTTCTCGCAGGAGGCCAACGCCAGCGAGCACGTCGCCCGCGAAGTGGAACTGGCCGCTCGCGAGCGCAAGCCGCTTCTGCCCATGCGCGTGGCCGCGTTCGAGCCCAGCGATGAACTGATGTACTTCATGGGCCGTGCCCACTGGCTCGACGCCCTCGCCCCGCCGGTTGAGGCCCACCTCGGCAAGCTTGTGGCGGCGGTGCTGTCGGTGCTGGGAACAACGCACATCGCGCCCGCCATCCAAGCGCCCCCTGCGCGCCCCCCGGAGTCCTCGCGCACGGGCACGGCAGTCGCACCCAAGCCAGACATGACCCGAGGAGTAAGTTTGAGTGTGATGCTCGGTCGGTGGGGGCTCACGCTGCGGCTGGGTGTCGTGATGGCCGTCATCGCAGCCATCGCGCTACCGCTCTATCTGACCCAGCGCGGCACCACGCGCCCGCCGCTCCTCGTTGATTCGACTGCGCCTGCAAAGGGCAGCGACCCTCAGCCGCCGCTGGTGATCGCGGGCTCAGGCGATCGCGATGTTGATTTGCCCCTGACGGCCTCCGAGCGCGACAAGGCGATCGCCGCGCTCCGCGCTGCCATCGGCACCGAAGACGCGGCCACGATCGACGCGGCCATCAAGGCGGCCGAGAAGGAGGCCCCGGGAGACGAGCGACTGACCGATCTCAAGACCGCGGCGACCGCAGTAACGTCGAAACTGGCAGCCGCCGCGGCGGAGGCCCAGCGCGAGAGGGAGCGCCGCGAAACCGAGGCCCGTCAGGCCGAGGAGGCCCGCAAGGCCGAGGCAGCCAGAAAGGCCGCCGCCGCGCTTGCTCCTCCGCCTCTTGCTGCGGACCAGCGAGTGATTATCGAAGCCAAGGTGCGAAAGTCGCTCCAACTCGCCGACATCGCCACCGTCGGCCCGGCGGAGTACGAGCGGGTCGCGCTGTTGTTTCTCTCCGGCACCAAGCTCAATGACCAAGCACTCGCCTGGCTCGCCCACCCCAGCACCGGGCTCAAGTCCCTGACCCAACTGCACCTCTGGGGCACGCAGGTGACCAACGCCGGGGTGAAGGACCTCTCCCGGGCCGACACCGGGCTCAAGTCCCTGACCCATCTGGACGTCAGCAGCACGCAGGTGACGGATGCGGGCGTGAAGGAGCTCGCACGGGCTGACACAGGGCTCAAGTCTCTGACCCGGCTGGTCCTCAGCGGTGCGCAGGTAACCGACACGGGCCTGAAGGAACTCGCCCGGGCCGACACCGCTCTCAAGTCTCTGACTGAACTGGGCCTCAGCAACACGCAGGTGACCGACGCGGGGTTGAAGGACATGGCCCGGGCCGATTCAGGTCTCAAGACGCTCACGCATCTGGACCTCAGCAGCACGCAGGTCACTGACGCGGGGGTCACGGAACTCGCCCGGCCCGACACAGGCCTCAAGTCCCTGACCTCTCTGAACATCTGGGGTACAAAGGTGACCGATGCGGGCGTGGCGGCCGTTAAGGCCCGGTTCCCGGGGATCAAAGTCGAGCGCTGAGAGGCCGTCGAAAAACCCCTGAACCCGGCCCAGCCGGATGCACCTGCCGTTCGAACACGTGAACATGAACAGGCGCACCACCGCCTCTCCAAACCTGTCCGTGCAGACCAACCTTCAAGCGATCGTCGCGTCGAGCCACCCACTGTGGGCGATCGAGGGCATGGCCGCCGCCGCGATGGCGACGCTGAGCTTTGTGCGACCGAGCTTCCTGCGGGCGTGATCGTCTTCCGCACACACCGACCCAACCCAGCCACTCGTTCCATCCACGCCCGTTGAAGGAACGGCTTCGTGCCCTCGGGGTGGCTTCCTCCTGTTCCCGCCACGGAAAAACTACCGTGTTTCGCGCGGGTTCCTGAAACCGCCAGCGGCTGTAAGCGTTATCAGTGTCTGTCAGCGCGGCTTGACACGCGTGGCGCAGGATGAGACACTCGTCATCCATCCACGACGGAGCACCAGCGGGCAGGGCCCGACAATCGACTCGATCTTCACCTCTTCGTCCACACGCGCGGGGGATCAATGTTCGGACACGACGACAAAGCGACACCAGCACCACCACCGGATCTCTCAAAGCTCAGTAAACGCGAGCGCGAGATCCTCACCTTCATCGCCCAGGGGCTCTCTACGCCCCAGATCGCCGACAAACTCTTCCGCAGCCGCAAGACCATCGACTCCCATCGCGCCAACCTTGCGCGCAAGCTCGGCGCTCGCAACCGCGTCCAGTTGACGCGGCTCGCCGTCGCCGCCGGTCTTGTTCCCGCCTTCGCCTTCGCCGGCCAGAACGAGGCCGAGCCCGAGGATCGCCAGCACGAGCACGTCCTCCCCACCGAACTCCAGTTTGAGGTCGCTTCCGCCGCCCGCATCTGCTTCTGGGAGTGGGATGTCGTCACGGATTTCTGCCGCGTCTCCACAAGCTTCCTCATGATCCTCGGGTTTGACCCCGCGGACTTCACCTCTCTCGGTGCCTCCTGGTTCAAAGCCGTCCATCCTGATGATCGCGATTTCGTGAGCCGACAGTCGACCCAGCACCTCCAAGGTTCTGCCCGGTCATATGAACTCATCTACCGCATGATCACCGCCGACGGCCAGCCCCGCCTCTTCCGCGTCATGTGCTTCATCATGCGGGACTCTTCCGGCAAGGCCCGCCGTGTTCTTGGCGTCAGCCAGGATCTTGAGGGCCACGCCGTCGCGACAAACAACGGTCCTCACCGCCACGCGGGCGATGCGCCCCCAGCCGGCCGATAGCCCTCCTGCCCGCGCCGCCGGGCCCTTCGTACACTTCGCTTCCGTGCGTCTCTCTCCCTCAAGCCGGCTTTCGGTATGGGCGGTCTTGGCCAGTCTCGCTGGCCATGTGCTCACCGCCACCGGTGTGCTCATCCTCCCCCCGATCAGCACCCTCGCCCCCGCGGGCAGACCCGCCCGGGCTGAGGATCCGCTCGTCTACGCCGACCTGCGCACGGAAGAACCCGCCCCAACGACCGCGCTTTCGGACCCTCCTCCGCCCGCGCCGATACCCCCTGCCGCCACGCCACAATCCGAAAAATCCCCTTCACCTCCAGCCCCGCCCCGACCGCTTGAGATCGCCCTCGGCAAGGACGACGGCAAGAAGGATGTCACCAACTGGATCGGCAGCGACCAACCCGGTGAACACGCGGCCCCGATGGCCTCGACCGAGCAGCCCTTTTTGCGCAAGGACCTCCCCGCCGGTGCCATGCTCCCTCCCTCCGCTGGCGCTGCACCTTCGCCGCCGCCGGCCCCCCAAGCGACTCCGGCACCACCCACACCACCTACCCCAGCACCGCGCGAGCCCCAGCCCACCGAGCCCTCGCCCCCGATTCCCGACGCGCCCACTCCTAAGCCCAGCGACTCTCCCGCAGAAAACGCCAAGGCCGCACCACCCGCGCCGCCGGTTTCAGAGACCCCGGTTCCGCCGCCTACTCCGCCCGACGAGCAACCCACGCCCAAGCCCACCGAAACGCCCCCCCAAGAACAACCAGAACCAACGCCCGCTCCCATCGCATCGCCAACGGCCGATCCCGCCGCGCCCAGCGATTCGCCCGCAGAGCAGACCCCGCCTGAAGGCAACACCGAGCCCCCATCCCCCTCGCGAGCCGCACCCAGCCCCGAGCGCACCCCTCCGCCGCCCCCCGCATCTTCGCCACTGCCTCAACCAGCGCCTCAACCTACGCCTCAACCAGCGCCCCAGCCAACCCAGATACCGCCCCCCTCGCAGCCCGAACCCGTCGATGATGCCCTCGCCAAGGCCATCGCCGAGTTAGCCGCCCGCGTCAACGGCGCTGCACCGGCGTCACCCTCGCTGCCAACACCCCCAACCCCCTCCGGCACCGGCCGCGATGCTGCCCCCCCAGCCAAGCCCGGCAAAGGCGGCGATGCCCGCGAGACCGATGAGGCCGCTTGGCTCGCCGACAAAGAGTCCGATCCCACCTCCACCCGTCGCACTGCCAAGTTCCAGGCCGGTCGCGTCGATGCCGGCGAAGGCCTCGAGATCATCACCGTCAACCCCCGCTTCGGCCCCACGGTCCGCAACCTCACCTCCCCGCGATCACCCGTCTTTGAGGTCAAGTTCGATCGCGCCGGCGCCGTCAAGCGCGTCCGCTTGCTCCGCTCCTCCGGTATCGAGGACGTCAACGAGCCCGTCAAGAACGCCCTCTTCCAATGGCGGGCCCGCGGCCGCGTCCTCAACGAACTCCCCGCCCAGTTCGACGGCGTCACGCTCCGCGTCACCATCATCCTCACCGGCTGAACGTCCGATTGAGAAAGAGACCGATCTGTCTCTTTTTGTCGCGGCGGGATAGCGCGCCCGCCCTATCGGTTACAATCCGCCCGTTCGGGCACCCGGCGTCTTCGCCGCACCAAAGCCCGCCCGCCAAAGAACCGATGGGCCGTTGCCCCGCCATCCGCGCGGGGCCGCCCGCATGATCGCGAGCAAGGGAGCGTCCATGAGCAGTGTGTCCGCCCGTCGTCACGCCGTCGCCGCCGCCAACGCCTGGCGCGAGTCCGCCACCCGGTCCGCCAACCCGCGCATCGAGGAGGCCTACGGCTCCGACGTCTTCACCGAGCAGGCCATGAAGGAGCGTCTCCCCAAGGACGTCTTCCGGCGCCTCATGCGCACCATCAAGAACGGCGAACGCCTCGAACAGGAAGTCGCCGAGGTCGTCGCCACCGCCATGAAGGACTGGGCCGTCGGCCGCGGCGCATCCCACTACACCCATTGGTTCCAGCCCCTCACCGGCCTCACCGCCGAGAAGCACGACTCCTTCGTCTCGCCCGAAAGCGGCGGCCGCGCCATCACTTCCTTCTCCGGCTCCGCCCTCGTCCAGGGCGAGCCCGATGCTTCAAGTTTCCCCTCGGGCGGCGTCCGCAGCACCTTCGAAGCCCGTGGCTACACCGCTTGGGACTGCACCAGCCCCGTCTTCCTCAACCGCAGCGGCGACACCGTCACCCTCTGCATCCCCACCGCCTTCGTCTCCTGGACCGGCGAGGCCCTCGACACCAAGACGCCCCTCCTCCGCAGCATGGAGGCCCTCTCCCGCCAGGCCATGCGCATCCTCAAGATCTTCAGCCAGGATGCCGGCGTCTCGCGCGTGCTCACCAGTCTCGGGCCCGAGCAGGAGTACTTCCTGATCGACCGCAACCTCTACTTCGCCCGCCCCGACCTTCTCGTCTGCGAGCGCTCCCTCTTCGGCGCGCGTCCGCCGAAGGGCCAGCAGCTTGAGGACCACTATTTCGGCAGCATCCCCGGCCGCGTGCTCGCCTTCATGAGCGAGGTCGAGGCCGAGCTCTACCGCCTCGGCGTTCCGATCAAGACCCGGCACAACGAGGTCGCCCCCGGCCAGTTTGAGATCGCCCCGATCTTCGAGACCACCAACATCGCCTGCGACCACCAGATGCTCACCATGGAGACCCTCCGCCGCGTCGCCCCGCGACACGGCATGCAGTGCCTCCTCCATGAGAAGCCCTTCGCCGGCATCAACGGCTCCGGCAAGCACAACAACTGGTCCATGTGTACTGATACCGGCATCAACCTCCTCGAACCGCGCGACAACGCCCACAGCAACCTCCAGTTTCTCGTCTGCCTCTGTGCCGTCATCCGCGCGGTCGACATCCACGCCGATCTCCTCCGCGCCTCGATCGCCGGCGCCGGCAACGACCACCGCCTCGGCGCCAATGAGGCACCCCCCGCCATCATCTCGATCTTCCTTGGCGACATGCTCAGCGACATCATCACCCAGATTGAGAGCGGCCGCTTCAGCCGCACCCTCAAGGGTGGGAAACTCGACCTCGGTGCCAGCACCCTCCCCAACCTCCCCCGCGACGCGGGCGACCGCAACCGCACCAGCCCCTTCGCTTTCACCGGCAACAAGTTCGAGTTCCGTGCCGTCGGCTCGACCCAGGCCTCCGCGTGGCCCAACACCATACTCAACACCATCGTGGCCGAGTCTCTCGACCACATCGCGACCGCCCTCGAACGCGCCCTCGGCCCCCGCCCCTCCCCCCAGACACTCCAGTCGACCGTCGCCGATCTGCTCAAGAAGATCGTCAAGCAGCACAAGCGCGTCATCTTCAACGGCGACGGCTACAGCCATGCCTGGCACAAAGAGGCCGAGAAACGCGGCCTCCCGCACCTCCGCGACAGTGTCGATGCCCTCCCCGTCGTCAAGAGCAAGAAGGCCGTGGACGTCCTGAGCAAGTACAAGGTCCTCAGCCGCGTGGAGACCGAGAGCCGCGCCGTCGTCTTCGTCGAGAAGTACATCAAGCAGGTCTCGATCGAGGCCGAGACCATGGTCTCCATGGCCTACACCCTCATCTACCCCGCCGCCATCGCCTACCAGAAACGCCTCGCGGACGCCGTCAGTGCTACCCGCGGCGCCGATGTCGATCCCGGCGAGCAGGCCGCCTTCCTCTCTGAGTATGTCGCCCTCGTCAACCGCTTCGGGGCCGCCATCGGCAAACTCGAGCAGTCCCTCGCCCACCATGACGGGGCCGACCCCCTCGAACACGCCCGCCACATCCGCGACCACGTTCGCCCCCTCATGGCCGAACTCCGCGAATCCGGCGATACGCTCGAGACCCTCGTCCCCGACGAACTCTGGCCCTTCCCCACCTACCGCGACCTGTTCTTCATCAAGTGACGTTCCGCCGCGGGTTCGATCCCCGGTGAACCTCTCCCGCATCCTCACGGCGGCGCTCCCCGAACCCCGGGGAGCGCGGCCG
>JBQTIJ010000011.1:0-1669 GCA_052388255.1 Phycisphaerales bacterium | reverse complement strand
AACCGCTGCGGGGGTACGAACGAGCCCAGGCTCGCCAACTCTTCCGTCGCTTTCTCGATACCACGGCCCGGGTCACAATCACCGAACAGGAGGTCACCGTATACCTCCCCCGGCGCGCCCACAACCCGATCCTGCTCGACGCGGGCCTGTTCGGGGCGCCGGTCGCGATCCCCTGGTGGGGCGGGCGTCCGCTGCGGAGTGAAATCGTCTGACATCCCCCCGCGGCTTGGAGGGCCTCGCGTTATCGGATTTCCCGGTGTGAAAATTCAGGTTAGCTAGTTTCTGTCACGAAACTCCGAGGGGCGGGGGATTCCGGCGATGTTTCGCGGGCTTCCGGGAGCCTCATTGAGGCGGCTCAGGGCCCGAAGTAGCGTGGCGTGGGAGCGGGCGTCAGGACGGGGCCTGTCCAGCGACACCTCACCGTGCGGCCCGAGGTGCGACGCGGGGCGCGGGACGGCGGGCTAGGCGGCGCGGCGGCGGCGCGCCGGTGGCTTCAACAGGTCCGCAATGCGCAGCAGATTGTTGGCGAGCACGGCGAGCCCGACGAAGACCTCGAAGCGCTCGCGGCCCGTGAGCAGGCAGCGCTTCATGCCGCGCCCACGGAACAAGACGGAGATGCGGCCCTCGATGCCCGCGCGGAACCGCTGCCCGCGTTTGAAGGCCCGCGTTTTTTCGTAGGTCGCGCGCTCGGGGGTCTTCTGGCCCCCGCGTTGCGGGAGACACTCGGTGCGCACCCCGGCCGCGGTGATCGCCGTCGCATTGGCCGGGGTGTGGAAGCCGCGGTCCCCCGCGTACAGCGTGGGCACGGTATCGAAGAGGCCCGTGTGCCGCTGCAGGGACGGGCCGACGTGATCCTCATCGGCGGGATTGCCGGCCAGGATCTGGTAGTCCGTGATGAGCCCCGCCCCACTCTCGGCCAAGAAGACCTTGTGGCCAAATTCGGCCGGGGTGCGCGCCTTCCCCCGCACGATCAGATCGGTGTGAGGCTCAAAGATGGAGAACAGTTTCTCGGCGGCGGGCACCGCCTCCCCCTGCAGGACGCGGCGCTGCGTCTGGGCGATGACCTGATCGGTGAGGCCGCCGATGCGCTCGATCTCCGCACGCAAGCTCTGCACCGTGGCGGCCGCGAGTGGATCCGGCAGCGGCGCGGTGCCGGCCGCGGTCGCGGCGGCCCGGGCCTGCGTGCAGACCTCGGTGGTGATGGCGAGGAGATCGCGATACTTGCGCCGCTGCTGGCGGGGGCGTTGCGCGGGCGTCAGGCGACTGATCTCCTGCATCCGGCGGCGGGCTCGGCGGGTGTGATTGACGAATCCCTGGGTCGCGGTGGGCAGCAGCGCGCCGAGCTGCCTGACCAAGCGGGTGAGCACGCGGACCCCGTCCCACAGCAGCGTGCTGTCGGTGGGATAGTGGATGTCCGTTTCCACCACGGTGGTGTCCACCCGCAGCCGCGTGCCGTCCTCCAGGCCCAACGTGATCGCGGCGCGCACCACGGCCTCGTTGAGGGCGCGGACGGTGGCGGGGGTGAGCCGAGTGAAGGCGCGGTGAAAGGCGGCATGGCTGGGCACCGCCTGTCCATTGAAGGTGGTGAAGCGGCGCAAGGTCAACCCGTCGGCGATGCGCGCGCGCAGCTCGCGCAGATCCCAGTGCTTGATGCGCTGCAGGGCGAAGG
>JBQTIJ010000010.1:0-3618 GCA_052388255.1 Phycisphaerales bacterium | reverse complement strand
GTAGAGATCGACGGGATGTTCGAGGGCGAGCGACCGCTGAGGTGGGTGATGACGCGGGTCGGTGGGGAGGGTGGTGTGTGGGAGGTGCGAGCGGAGGGACGGGCGGGGGCGAGCGGGATGTGAGGGTGGGGTTGTGCGGGTTGGTGGGGTGGTGCGGATGGGGGAACGGCGGCGCGGGAGCGGGTGGGGGCGGCGGGGGCCGGGGAATGAACCGGGGGCGGGGAGCGTCCGATTCTGTGTGATGAGCTGCCGGTTCGTGCCGTGGGCGCGGTCGGTGGGCGATGACGGACCCTGCCCGGAGCGCGCGCGATGAAACTGCTCGACATTCTCAAGGCGGCTCAGGAAGCGGATGCGTCGGACATTCACCTTGTGGCGGGTCATCCGCCGGTGATGCGTGTGCACACGGTGATGACACCGATGAACATGCCGCTGCTGACGCCAGAGGTGTGCCGGCAGTTTCTGGAGCAGATGGCGCCGAAGGAGGCGCAGGTTCGGTTTGATACGAACAAGGATTCAGACTTTTCATACTTCGCGGAGGGGATCGCCCGATACCGCGTGAACGCGCACATGCAGAGGTCGGCGCTGGCGTTTTCGCTGCGTGTGGTGAAGACGAAGGTGCCGCCACTGGAGAAACTGAACCTGCCGGAGGTGATCACGCGGCTGACGTACTTGCCGCGGGGGCTGGTGCTGGTGACGGGGGACACGGGCTCGGGCAAGAGCACGACGCTGGCGGCGATGATCCAGTCGATGAACGAGCGGTATGCGAAGCACATCATCACGCTGGAAGACCCGGTGGAGTACACCTTCAAGAGCAACCAATCGCTGATCGAGCAGCGCGAGCTTGGTGCGGACATGCCGAGCTTTACCTCGGCACTGAAGCACGCCCTGCGGCAGGACCCGGACATCATTCTGGTGGGCGAGATGCGTGACCTTGAGACGACGGCGCTTGCGATTACGGCGGCCGAGACTGGCCACCTGGTGCTGAGCACGCTGCACACGTGCAGCGCGGCGCAGACGGTGGAGCGCATCATCGACATGTATCCGGGCGGGCAGCAGAACCAGATCCGCTCGATGCTGGCGAACACGCTGCAGGCGGTGGTGAGCCAGACGCTGTTCTCGCGGATCGACCAGCCGGGGATGGTGCCGGCGGTGGAGGTGCTGCTGTGCACGCCGGCGGTGCGGAACCTGATCCGCGAGGCGCGGACGTTTGAGATCCCCAACGTGATCGAGACGAGCCGGGCGATCGGGATGACGACGCTGGACAAGTCGATCGCGGAGCTGTTCTTCAACGGGATGATCAGCCGTGAGGATGCGATCGCGTCGGCGACGATGCCGGACAAGCTGGACCGGCTGCTGGCGGCGTGAGCGCGAGTGAGACTGTTCGACGGACCGATTGACCAGCGACCACCACCATGCCTGCATATCGATACCAAGTGAAATCGTCGTCGGGCCAACTGCTGGCCGGCGTGGTGACTGCGGACTCGCTGGCGAACGCGGCGGCGGTGCTGCGGAACCAGGGGCAGCACATCCTGTCCGTGAACCCGGTGGGGGGGAGCGCGGAGGCGAACCCGCTGATCGAGAAGCTGAAGGAGCTGAATGCGGGTCGCCCGAAGACCAAGCATGTGCTCGACTTCACGACGCAACTGGCGGTGATGATGCGGGCGGGTATCAACCTGCGGTCGGCGCTTGACGGCATCGGCGAGCAGACGCAGCACGTGGGGTTCAAGAAGGTGATTCTGGCACTCAAGACCGACGTGGAGTCGGGCAAGCAGTTCAGCCAGGCGCTGCAGCGGCACCCGAAGCTTTTCGGGCCGCTGTACATCAACATGGTGCGGGCGTCGGAGATGTCGGGCTCGTTCTCAGAGATGCTTGACCGGATCGCGGCATACATCGCGCAGGAGATCGAGACGCGGAAGATGGTGGTGGGTGCGGCGATCTACCCGGGCATCATCGGGACGATGGCGGTGGGCGTGACGGTGTTTCTGCTCACGTTTGTGCTGCCGAAGTTTGCGGGGGTGTTCAAGGGGAAGGAGGAGGCGCTGCCCTGGGCGACGAAGTTCCTGCTGAACCTCTCGGACACGATGGTGCAACAGTGGCCGTACATCATCGGTGTGCTGGCGGCGGTGGTGGGCGGGTTCTATGCGTTCATCAAGACGCCGATCGGCTCGTTCTGGTTTGACCGGACGAAGCTTGCGGTGCCGATCGTGAAGGTGATGTTCCGTTCGCTGTACATCAGCCGCTCGCTTCAGACGATGGGGCAACTGGTGAACGCGGGTGTGCCGATGCTCGACACGCTCGCGATCACGGGTGATGTTTCGGGCAATGTGCTGTACCAGCGGCTGTGGCGGGCGGTCTTCACCTCGGTGAAGCAGGGCAAGAAGATCGCGGCCCCGCTGATGCAGAGCAAGCTGCTCCCGCGGGCGGTGGTGCAGATGATCTCGGCGGGTGAGGAGTCGGGCAAGCTGGGCGAGGTGCTGGATGAGATCAGCCGGTACTACGCGAAACAGTTAAAGGACCAGATCAAGTCGGTTACCAGCATGATCGAGCCCATCATGATCGTCCTGATGGGATCAGTCGTTGGCTTCATTGCCATGGCGATCATCCTGCCGATCTTCAAGATGAGCCAGATCGTTCGATAGCCGATGGAGCGGACGCGGGGGAGCGTCGGGAGGCCGAAGGAGACGACGATGACAGTGCGCAGCACGCCGGCACAGCGCAAGAGTCGCGGGGGGTTCACGCTCCTTGAGACCGCGCTGGCGACGGTGATTATCGGTGTGGGCGTTCTGGCGATGGTGGAAGCGCAGGCGACCTTCTCGCGCAGCAACGACTTCTCCACCTCCGCGGCGACGGGGAACTACCTGGCGAATGAGCTTCGGGAGCGGATGCGGAACCTGCCGCGGCATGACCCGGTGACGGGGTTGTACTTTCGCACGGTGAACGGCGCGAACTCGCTGGTGGGGTGGGGGCCGGAGACGGGGGAACTGACGCAGGGGGACTTTGACGACCTCGATGACTTTGACGGGGCGGAGTTTGGCGCGGGCGAGACGTTCGCGGGGCCGATCTCTTCGCGCGGGGATGTGCTGAGCGAACTGGGCGCCGATGGCTCACCGATTCTTGACGACCAGTCGGAGCCGGTATCGCTGCGTGGCTGGGTGCAGCGGGTGGTGGTGGAGAAGGTTGATCCGCAGAACTTCTCGACGGTGCGGGACGACTCGTATGTGCGGGCCGCGGTGCCGCCGAACTTCCCCGGGCTGGGCGTGGAGAGGTTTCCACTGCGGGTGACGATCATCGTGAGTTATCAGAGCCCGCTCGACACGCACCCGCAGGAGATGGGGCGAGTGGTCTTCATCGCGCCGTAGGGCGCGGGGGGAGAGCGGGCGCGAGGGCTGTTGAGGGGGATGGCGGAGAGGCATGAAGGAACGACCATGAACGCTGTGCGCAACACGCGGTGGACGACGAAGGACGGGCTCCGGAGGGGCGTGGTCTCGGTGCTGGCATTGATGGTTGTGGTGCTGTTCGGTTCGCTGGCGGTCGCGATGGCGATCGTGAGCAAGGTGAACCTGCGCACGGCGAGCACTCTACTGCTCGTGAACATGGGGCTGTCGGCGGCGGAGACCG
>JBQTIJ010000009.1:0-3672 GCA_052388255.1 Phycisphaerales bacterium | reverse complement strand
GGTGACTGCGGCGGTGGCGGCGCTGGCGCTTTTGGCGTGCGATCGTCCTTTGGCGGGGGTCGCTGGGGGCGGGAGCGCGCGGCTGAAGGTGGTCTGCACGATCGGGATGATTGCGGACGTGGCGGCGCGGATTGGTGGTGAGCGGGTGGAAGTGAAGGGACTGATGGGTGAGGGGGTTGATCCGCACTTGTACAAGGCCTCGCCGGGGGATGTGCGGATGCTGACGGAGGCGGGGCTGGTGTTGTACTGCGGGCTGCACCTTGAGGGGCGGATGGCGGACACGCTGGTGAAGTTGGCGGGCAAGACGCCGACGATTCGGGTGACGGACAGCATTCCGGAAAACCGGTTGCGCGAGCCGGAGGAGATGGAGGGTCACTATGACCCGCACCTGTGGTTTGATGTATCGCTGTGGTCAATGGTGGCGGAGCGCATTCGCGATGGGCTGATCGAGCGCGACCCGGCGGGGGCGGGGGCGTACCGCTCCGCGTGCGCGGCGTATCAGCAGGAACTGATGGAACTGCACGGGTGGTGCGCGACCGAACTGGCGAAGGTGCCTCCGGAGCGGCGCGTGCTGGTGACGGCTCACGATGCCTTCGGGTACTTCGGGCGGGCCTATGGGGTGGAGGTGATGGCGATTCAGGGTGTGAGCACCGACAGCGAGGCGGGGCTCAAGGCGATCAACGACCTGGTGGACACGCTGGTGCGGCGGAAGATTCCCGCGGTGTTTGTGGAGAGCAGCGTGCCGGAGAAGACAGTGCGCTCGCTGGTGGAGGCGTGCGGCTCGCGGGGGCACGCGGTGCGGATCGGGGGCGAACTCTTCAGCGATGCGATGGGGCGCGAGGGGACGCCGGAGGGGACGTATATCGGGATGGTGCGGCACAATGTGCGGACGATCGTGGGCGCGCTGGGAGAGCAGGGGGCGGCCAAATGAAACCAACTGGGGGGCAGGGCGACGACGGGGCCAGCGCGTGCGCGGTGGAGATCCACGACCTGACGGTGGCGTATCACCGCAAGCCGGTGTTGTGGGATGTGGATGTCTGTCTGCCGGCGGGGCGGCTGATCGCGGTGGTGGGACCGAACGGGGCGGGCAAGAGCACGCTGATCAAGGCGGTGTTGGGGCTGGCGCCGCCGGCGAGCGGGTGGGTGCGGATCTTCGGCGAGCCGCTGAAGAACGTGCGCGGCAGGATCGGGTATGTGCCGCAGCGCGAGAGTGTTGATTGGGACTTTCCGGTAAGCGCGATGGATGTGGTGTTGATGGGCCGGTATGGACGGCTGGGGTGGGTGCGGCGGCCGGGCCCGGCGGACCTGCGCGTGGCGGAAGAAGCACTCGCGCAGGTGGGGATGTCGGAACTGGGAGGACGCCAGATCAGCCAACTTTCGGGCGGGCAGCAGCAGCGGGTGTTTCTGGCCCGGGCGTTGGCGCAGGAGGCGGAGCTCTACTTCATGGACGAGCCCTTCGCCGGGGTGGATGCGGCGACAGAGAAGGCGATCGTGGAGGTGTTGCGGACGCTGCGGGGGGCGGGGCGGACGGTGGTGGCTGTACACCACGATCTGCAAACGGTGCCGGAGTACTTTGACCATGTAGTGATGCTGAACATGCGGCTGGTGGCGGCGGGGCCGGTGGGGGAGACCTTCACGCAAGAGAACCTGAACAAGACGTATGGCGGCCGGTTGACGCTGCTCGACGAGGCGGCCGAGGCGGTGCGCCGGGCCGGGCCAGCGCGGCATGGGCGGACCATCGCAACCGGTGGCGGCGGCGGGGGGGCATGATGCTCGACGACCTGCTGCGGCTGTTGACCCTGCAGGACGGCGCGACGCGCACCGTGCTCCTGGGGAGCGGGCTGCTGGGTGTGTGCGCGGGCGTGGTGGGGGCGCTGGCGGTGCTGCGCAAGCGGGCCCTGCTGGGGGACGCGCTGGCCCATACGGCGCTGCCGGGTGTGTGCGTGGCGTATCTGGTGGTGGGGGGGCGCGGGTTTGCCGCGCTGCTGCTGGGGGCGCTCGTCTTTGGGTTGATCGGGGTGGCGTGCATCGTGTTGGTGCGGGCGTATACGCGGGTGAAGGAAGACGCGGCGATCGGGATCGTGCTGGCGTCGTTCTTTGGGCTGGGGATCGTGCTTTCGCAGCGCATCAGCAAGCAGCCGGGTGGGGATCGGGCGGGCCTTGATGGGTTTATCTTCGGCAAGGCGGCGAGCATGGTGCGGGGGGACGTGCTGGTGATCGGCGCGGTGGCGGTGATCACGCTGGGGGCGGTGTGGGCGCTCTACAAGGAGTTCAGACTCCTCTGCTTCGACAGCGCGTTTGGATCATCGCAAGGGTGGCCGATGGTGACGATTGACCTTGTGCTGATGGCGCTGCTGTGCGCCTGCACGGTGGCGGGGCTGCCGGCGGTGGGCGTGGTGCTGATGGCCGCGCTGTTGATCATCCCCGGCGTGAGCGCGCGGTGCTGGTCGAGCCGGCTTGGGACGGTGCTCATCATCGCGGGAGCGATTGGCGGCTTTGCCGGGGTGCTGGGGGCGGCCCTTTCGGCGGTGCTCCCCGCGCCTGGGGGGTTGGCCCGGGCGGGGTGGCCGACGGGCCCGCTGGTGACGCTGAGCGCGAGCGCGTGCTTTCTTGTGTCGGTGCTGTTTGCGCCGGAGCGCGGGGTGGTCGCGGCGTGGGCCCGGCGGCGCTCGGTGGCGCGGCGCATCTCGCTGCAGAACTTGCTCCGCCGGTTGTACGAGGCCCGTGAGGTGGGGGGCAGGGCTCTTGAGAGCGCGGCGACGGAGGGGGCGATGAGGGGAACGGTCCGCCGGGCCGTGGCGGGGGGATTGGTACTGAGCGATGACGCGGGGTATCGATTGACCGATGCGGGGGTGAAGCAGGCGGAGGGTGTGGTGCGGGCCCACCGGTTGTGGGAGCTCTTTCTGATCTCAAGCGCGGGCGTGGCGACTGACCATGTGGACCGCGATGCCGACGAAGTGGAGCATCACCTGCCGCCGGAACTGCTGGCGCGGCTGGAGGCACAACTTGCCAGTGAGGGGCGGCTGCCGGGGGCGGTGCCGCGGTCGCCGCATGAACTGGCGCTCAGCCGGGCGAGCGCGGGCGGGGTGGCTGGCGTGGCCGGGGGGCGAGGGTGAACGAGCCGCTCTTTCATGTGATCGGGTATGGGGTACGGAGCTACGACCTGTGGGTGGTGGCGACGGGTGTCTGCTGCGCTGTGGCGTGCGGGGTGCTTGGGTGCTTCCTGGTGCTGCGGCGGATGTCGCTTCTTGGGGATGCGATTTCGCATGCGGTGCTGCCGGGGATCGCGGCCGGGTTCTTGGTGTGGGGGCGCCGGGGTATCCTGCCCATGTTGCTGGGGGCGGGGGGGGCGGGTGTGCTGACGGCGGGGCTCTCTGGGGTGCTTTCGCGGTATGCGCGGGTGGCGGAAGATGCGGCGCTCGGCGTGGTCTTCACGACGCTGTTTGCGCTCGGGGTGGTGATGATCACCTTCAGCGCTTCGAGCGTGGACCTTGACCCTGGGTGCGTGCTGTATGGGGTGATCGAGATGACCCCGCTCGACACAGTGCTGGTGCTGGGGATGGAGATGCCGCGGGCCTTTGCGGGGCTGTTCATTTGCCTGTTGATCGCAGTGGTGATGGTGGGTGTGTTCTTCAAGGAACTGGCGATCGTGTCGTTTGATCCGGGGCTGGC
>JBQTIJ010000008.1:0-2190 GCA_052388255.1 Phycisphaerales bacterium | reverse complement strand
GACCGATGCTGAATCGGGACGGGTGGAGGTGGTCATCAACTTTGGCGCCGCGGCCGTCGTGCTGCCCGAGGGGTTCGGCCCGGACGCCGTCTGCATCGGGGACCCGGCGCTGCCGCTCCCGGCAGGGGGCACCATACCGGCCTCTTCCGCGTGGATGTCATCCCGCGTCGACGCGCCTGCGCGCTGAGGCGGCAAGACCCGATCAGAGCGCGATGCGCGAGCCCGGAGTCACGACCGGCAGGGCCGCCCCGCGCAGGTCCGCTGGTTCAAGCGCGGTCAGGGGCGAGAGTTCGAGGGTGCAATCGGGCCCGCCGTCACTTCGTCGAGGGACCTTCACCCCGACGGCCTCCAGCCAGCGCGCGGCCCGGGCCGTCTGCATGGCGGAGCAGGTCTCCACGCTGTCGGCCCCGGTGGCGTTCTTGATGGGCGCGAACTCCTCGGCCCGGTCGGTCTCGACCACGATCGATGAACGGCAGAGCGGCAGCGCATCGAAGACGAACAACTCGAGCTTCACCGCGTTGGGCTTGGCGGGCTCCACCTTTGCGCCCGTGCCAAGGTCCACGTACGGCACTTTCTTTTCGGCACGGTGGAAGGGCAGGGCCACGCCGCTCCCCGGAAGGTTCAGCCGCTCAAGGAATGCGACACTCAGCACGTGAATCGCAGGGTTCCCCGCATTGAAGACGGCTCCCCCCGCGCTGTCGGTCTTCTGCGCGAGTTCCGCCGGAAGGTCACTGTACTCGATCATCGATGTCCGCCCGCCCACGCGACAGAAGACGCCCACCTTCTCCCCGGGGTGCGCCTTGGGGATCATCTTGCTGCTCATCTCGCCGCTGGAGTCAGGGGCGCCCGCGTGCAGGCCGAGAAAGACCGGGTCAATCACGCGCACCAGCGGGTTGTCGATCTGGGTGTAACTCAGGTGCTCAATGCCGCGACGCTTCATGTCCGCCAGCGCGCCGCTGCGGGCGAGCGCGGTGATCGATCCTCCGTGCCCATCTGGGGAGAGCGCGACCTCATAGGGCTCAGAGAGAAGCATCCGCCCGCTCGCCATGTCAAAGGCCGGCATCACGCCCTGGGGGAAGAACATCACATCCTTCTCCGCCAGGCCAAAGCACCGGTGCTCGCGGAAGAAGGCCGTCGTCGCCTCGTGGTTCAGTGGGCTGGTCATGATGTACCAGGGGATCGAGACTCCCGCCCCTGCGTAGCGCTTCTCTGCCGCGAGGATCGATTCCGCGAGCATCGCAAAGAGCGGCTTCTTTGTCACGGCCCCACCGGGGAAGCACCCCTTCGGCCCGTCATACCCGAGGCGCGAGCCCTGCCCGCCCGCCACTGTGAAGGCCGCCACCTTCCCCGATTTGATCAGCCCCGCGCCGAGCGCGGCATATGTCGCCTTGTCCCAGCCGCCGCCCGTGAGGGCATACGAGGGCACGGGCTCGATGGTGCTGGGGGCCGCGCCCCCCACGGGGGCCGCTGCGCCGCTCTGCTTCTTCACGTATCGCTCGATGAGCCCCGGCACTCCCGCAAGGTCGATCGAGGCCACCTGCGCCAGCAGGGCTGCCCGTTCGGGCTCGCCCAACCGTTCGGCAAAGTGCAGCAGGTGCCCCTGACCGATGGCATCGAGCGCGGCCCGGATGGCGGCGGGGGTGGTTGCGGGTGCGGAACGCGGTGCCGGGGAGTTCGCCATGACCCCAAGTATTGCCGAGCGAGCCGGGCGCGGCCCGGGACTTGTCACTCACGCATTCGTGGCGTGGCCGCCCACTGCATCTTGTTGATGAGCGTGGCCCAGTACGACCCCCCGGGATTCCGCACGAACCGGACGGGCTGGTCGTGCAGTTTCAGGGCGATGCGGTCGTTCTGGTGGAGCCGGGTGGCGAACTGACCATCGATGATGAGCGAGGTACCCCCGCGGGTCCCGTCGGCATCGGTCGGATCGTCGTTTACGCGCCGCATCAGGAGTTCAATGGTGCTCGACCCGCTGACCACCACGGGCCGGAAGGAGAGCGAGTGGGCCGCGATCGGTGTGATGGCGAGAGCGCGGACGTCTTGGGCGAGGATGGGCCCACCGGCCGCGGCGTTGTAGGCGGTGGAGCCGACGGGTGTTGAGATGATGAGCCCGTCGCCGGCAACGTTGGGGCCGGGCTGGCCGTCGATGGTGAGCCCGACATTGATCATGCGGAAGGGTGGCCCGGCGGT
>JBQTIJ010000007.1:0-13161 GCA_052388255.1 Phycisphaerales bacterium | reverse complement strand
GGCGGGTGTGCGGGGTTATTGCGCAGGCGCCGTATCGGATGCCGCGGACCCCGGCGGAGAATGTGCTGGCCCAGAGGGGGTTTGACGTGCCGGGCGTTCTTGGTCTTGCGCTGGGTGTGCTGGGGTGGCGGCACGGCGCGGGGCTGACATGGAAGGGGAGCCGGGCGCAGCCGCCGTTTGACCGCGGTGCGCTTGCGGCGATGGTGAACGCGCCGCTGCTGGTGCTGCATGGGGACGCGGACGAGGTGGTGCCGGCGGGAGATGCCGAGTCGATCGCGAGCGCGGCGCCGCGGGGGACATTTGTTCGCATCGAGGGTGGGGGCCACAACGACCTTTGGACGGATCCGAGGTTCCGAGAACAGATGGAAAGCGCGATCCGGGTCTGGCTTGCGGGCGTGCTGGCGCGGTGATTCGCTCGCCGAAGCGGCGAAACGGGGGTAGATTGGGTGGGTCGAAGGTGTCGTGCCGGGCGTGGCTGGATCCTGCGTGTTGGGGGCAATCGGCGGGACTCGGCTTCGTTGAAGGGATAAGTGTCGTGCCCGCAGGCACTGGTGTGCTGTGCGGTTGCGTTGCGGGGAGGAATCATGACGAATCACATACGAAACGGATTGGGCGGTTGCTGGGTGGGGGCGCTCGCGCTGCTGGGGGTGTGCGGGAGCGCGGCCGGGCAGCAGACCGTCGATGTTTTTCTCTTTGACTTTGAGATGAGCATCCATCCGCCCGCATCCGGGCTGCTCGAGGATCCGGTCATCTTTCAGGGTGACACCATCCGGTGGGTGTGGGTTGACGAGTTTCACAACGTGGTTGCGTGCGTGGGGCTGGATGACTTCTGGGAGTCGCCGATCTTCGGCCCCGGGGACACGTTTGTGTACACGTTCGACATCGTGGGGGAGTTTCAGTACTACTGCGCGCCACACGGTGCGGACAACGGGGACGGGACGGCGACTGGGATGGCGGGGGTGATCACCGTGCTGCCGATCCCCGGGCCGGGCGCGGCTGCCCTGTTTGTGGCGGGCGGCCTGGTGGCCGCACGAAGGCGGCGCTGAACTTTTCGCGAGAATCTGGGCAATACGGGAATCGGTGTTATCGTTGAGAGTGCATGGTCGGGGTTCTCGGTCGCGGCTTGGCGGGGCTGTGGTCCACCCGACGAACCTGCGAGTGTCTGGTGGGTGCCATGGCTAACGGTGTGCCGGAACACGTGGTGGGGGCTGCGATCGACTCTGGAACAAGCCCGCGTGAAGCGCGGCTCTCACGGCGAGGATTCCTCGGCGTGCGTCGCGCTGCGGCGGCGATCGGGGCGGTGGCGGCGAGCGCCGGAGCGGCGCGGGCTGTCCATGCTGGGCCTCCCTCGGTGTCGGCGGATGTGGACCCCGGCGCGCTGACGCGCAAACTGGTGGAGCGCATCACCTTCGGTGCGACAGAGGCGGAAGTGAGCAGCGCCAACGCCCTCGGCTTTTCTGGATATCTCGAGGCGCAGATGGCCCTGACCGCCGGGGATGAGTTCGCGCCCGTGACGGCGCGGCTGGCTGGTGTTTCGGGGAGCAACGATTTCCCGTGGCTCAACTCGACCAACTCCGCGCTCTTTGCACAGCAGTCGGTGAGCATCGGGCCGATCGTCTCGAGTCTGATCGACTCGACGATCTATCGCGCGGTCTTCAGTCGGCGGCAGCTCTTTGAGAAGATGGTCGAGTTCTGGTCAGACCACTTCAATATCGATGTGAACGTTGATCAGGCGGGGTGGCTGAAACTGCTCGATGACCGGACGGTGATCCGCCCCAACGCCTTGGGGACGTTCCCCGCGCTGGTGAACGCCTCGGCGCGTTCAGCGGCGATGCTGAACTACCTCGACAACGACGTGAGCCGCGTGGGGGCGATCAACGAGAACTACGCACGTGAACTGATGGAACTGCACACGCTGGGCGTCGACGGGGGGTACACCCAGAATGACGTGATCGAGGTTGCCCGATGCCTGACGGGGTGGACCTGGTGGAACAGAAACCCGCCGCTCCCTGATGACATCGGCACGTTCCGCTTCAACGGCACGTTGCACGACAACGGGTCAAAGACGCTCTCGCCGATCTTCAACCTTGCGAACCCAAACCAGAATCTTGTGATCGGTGCCAACGGCGGGATGAACGACGGGCTGACCGTGCTCGACATTCTGACGCGCCACCCCAACACGGCGCGCTACGTGGCCCGCAAACTCTGCCGTCGGTTCATCGGAGAGGATTGCCCGCAGCCGGTGATCGATCGCGTTCAGAACGCCTACTTGACCAGCACGCCGATCGGTGACATCAAGACCATGCTCCGTGCGATGCTGACGCCGAACATTCTCAACGACGCGACAGCGCGGTTGAAGCGGCCCTTCCACCTCTTTGCCTCGGCCATGCGCGTGGTGCTGCCGAGCGAGGCGAACATGACGGCGTGGTCCTTTCTCAAGACCACCCACCTACGCCCGGCAGGGCACCTGCCCTTCAACTGGAACCCGCCGGATGGTTATCCCGATGCGAACAGCTACTGGTCCGGGCAGCTTTTGCCCCGGTGGAACTTCGGGGCGAACCTTGTGACCTCGAACAACGCCAGCGGGGGGACGTCGGGCGGCATCAACGGGGTGGGGGTGAACGCCGCGGCGGTTGATGCGGTCCTCGCTGTACAGGTGACGGCGGTGCAGGCGCTCGATCGGCTGAACGCCACCCTCTTTGGCGGCGGGATGCTTGCGAGTGAACGGGCCCGGATCCTCGCGTTCCTACCGGCGGTCGGGAACCTGACGGCCACGCAGAAGCGTGACGCGATCGGGCTTGCGATCGATACGCCGGGGTTCCAGTGGTATTGAGGCACGAGTGATGCGAAGACGAGTGCGTTGAAGAGTTCCACATTCGGGCCGGGGCGGCCCGTGAGGTTCAATCATGAGCGACCATCCGAGCAACGCGTGTTCAGAGTATGTTGAGCTTTCCCGGCGCGGCTTTCTGGCCGGGGCGAGCGCGGCCACGTTCACGGCCATGGCCATCCCCTCGTGGTTGCCACGGGTGTCGTATGCCTCGAGCCATCGATCGATGGCTCAGGATGTCATCGTGCAGGTTTACCTGCGCGGCGGGATGGACGGGCTGAGCGTGGTGGTGCCGTGGAATGAAACGAACTACCAGAACGCGCGGCCGAACATCAAGGTGCTCGGGCCGGGGGGCGGGAGCAACAGTGTTCTTGATCTGGTCTCCGGGAACACCGCCGCGAGCCCGACCGCGCCGGGAGGGCAGGTCGCCTTCGGTTTTCATCCGGCCATGGCGGCGCTGATGGGGGCTTATGGGGACGGCAACCTTGCGGTGGTGCAGGCGACGGGGCTCACGAATCAGAGCAAGTCGCACTTCGATGCACAGAAGTTCATGGAGGTCGGGCAACTGAACGACCCCACGGTGGTGACGGGTTGGCTCGGTCGCCACATCGCGACGGTCGAGCCGATGCTGGCGAACGCCTCGCTGCGTGCGGTGGGCGTGGCGGACGGGCTGCAAAGAACGCTGGTGGGCGCTGATCGCGCGCTGCCGGTGCCGGACATGCAGAGCAACCCGGGCACGCCGCCTGCGCTCAACAACTTCACCAACTATGGCCTGAAGGGCACAACCACGACGGCCGCGAACCGGCTCACCGCGATCGGCGACATGTATGCCGCGAGCGGGGGCGAACTGTCGAGCTCCGCACAGAATACGCGCAACACCATCGCCCTCCTGAACCAGATCGGTGCTTCGGGGTACATCCACTCCATCGGTGCCGGGAACAACCCCACGGCCTATCCAACGAGTTCGCTCGGCAACGCGCTCAAGAGCACCGCCGCGCTGATCAATGCACAGGTGGGTGTGGAGGCCGTGGCGATCGATTACGGCGGCTGGGATACGCACAACAACCAGGGCTTGGCGAGCGCGGGAGGCGTCATCACCGACCCCGCCGCGACGATGTACAACCAGATCAACACCCTGGCGAACGCGCTCAGCGCCTTCTATGCGGACATCGTGGTCGGCAAAGGGCGGAACGTGACGGTGGTGGTGCTCTCGGAGTTCGGCCGGCGCGTGGGGCAGAACGGCACCATCGGCACCGACCACGGCAACGGCAACCTGATGATGGCGCTCGGCTCCGCCGTGGACGGCGGGCGAGTGATCACCAACTGGCCGGGGATCAGCGGGGCGCTCCCGGCGACCAACCAGGACCTTGGGATCACGATCGACTACCGCGACATCCTGAGCGAGATCATCGTCAAGCGACTGGGCAACGGTGCGAACCTTGCGACCATCTTCCCCGGGTTCAACTACACCGATCGGCACGTGATTTCCTGATCATCGGGCTTCGCAGCATGACCTGGAGCATGTTCATGAATCGCAGAACTTCAACGGTGACCTTTGCAGCGGCGGTGTTGGCGCTTGCCGGCGGCGCGGCGGCCCAGAGCGCGCTCCTGAGCAACGCCGGTCCGGCGGATGCGAGCAATCCTGGGCTGGCGACCGGCAGCGTGAGCCAGAGCGGCGTGGCGGCGCCGGTGGGGGCGCAGTGGAGCGAGGTGCCGTCGCTTTCGCCCACGGAGAGCAACGCCGTTGCCGGGTTCAGCACCCATGCCGTGGCCCCGGGGAGCGCGTATCGATTCGCGGATGACTTCACGGTCACTGCGCCCGACGGGTGGTCGATCGCGAGCATCACGGTCTATGCCTATCAGTCGGGCAACGCGGGCATCCCCGGCGCCTCGCCATTCGCGTCGCTTAACGTGCGCATCTGGTCCGGGCGGCCGGGCGATGCGGGGAGTGTGGTGGTGTGGGGTGACACAGTGACAAATCGGCTCGCGGACTCCGCTCCCCTTCCGATCTATCGCATCTTCAACTCGCTGGGGACACCCCTCCCGGCGACGCCCGACTTCTCGCGAGTGGTATGGGCGAACACGGCGACCACGCCATCGCTGACACTCGGGCCGGGGACATATTGGCTGGATTGGCAGTACGCGATGACGAGCGCCGACTCGGAGGGCTTCTCGCCCCCGGTGACGGCGGCGGGGTTGCGCGGCAAGGAGGGGGCGAACGCGGTTCAACTTGCCTATGGCAGCGGGCTGTACACGCCCGTGCTCGATGGGGGCAAGCCGTTCTTTGTGAGTGACGTCCCGCAGGACCTTCCGTTTCTCCTGTCGGGCTCGGTGGTCTGCCCACTCGATTTCAACAACGACGGCTTCGTGGAGCCGGGCGACCTTGATGAGTTCATCACCGCGTTCTTCAGCGATGTGGCGGAGGAGCGGGCATTGTGCGACTTCAACGATGATGGGTTCGTGGAGCCGGGTGATCTCGACGAGTTCATCACGCGGTACTTTGACGGCTGCTGAACTCGCGGCGTGCAGTCGATCGCGAGGTCCAAGGCGGGGCGCTATCTTCGGGACTCTACGGAGCACCCCATGCCCAGCGACTTCGCGCCGGTTCACAAGCGTGTCTATTCCAATATCGCTGAGTGCGTCGGGCATACGCGACTGGTGCGGCTCAACCGCGTGATTCCGGCGGGCTGCGCGGAAGTTCTGCTGAAGCTCGAGTTTGACAACCCCTGCTGCTCCGTCAAGGACCGGATCGCCAACGCGATGATCGCGGCGGCGGAGAAGGCCGGGCGGATCCGGCCGCGGAACGGGAGCGACGAAGGGACGCACATTATCGAGCCAACGAGCGGCAACACGGGGATTGCGCTGGCGTTCGTCGCGGCGGCCCGGGGGTACCGGTTGACCCTGACGATGCCCGAGTCAATGAGTCTGGAGCGGCGGGCGGTTCTCTAGCACCTTGGTGCGAACCTGGTGTAGACGCCGCGCGAGAAGGGGATGCGCGGAGCCATCGCGGCGGCGGAGGAACTGGTGGGGCAGACCGCGGATGCGTGGATGCCGCAGCAGTTTGAGAACCCGGCCAACCCGGCGATTCACGAGGCCACGACCGGCCCGGAGCTGTGGGCGGACACCGGCGGGCGCGTGGATGGGATCGTGGCGGGGGTGGGGACGGGCGGCACGATCACGGGTGTTACTCGGTTTATTCGCAAGCACAACCCGGCCTTTCAGGCGATCGCGGTGGAGCCCGAGGAGTCGCCAGTGATCTCCGGCGGACAACCGGGCCTGCACAAGATCCAGGGGATCGGCGCCGGGTTCGTTCCCAAGAATCTTGATACCGCGCTGCTCAACGGCATCGAGAAGGTGACAGGGGACGATGCGATGGCATGGGCTCGGCGCGTGGCGAAGGAGGAGGGGATTCTGGTGGGGATCTCGACCGGCGCGAATGTCTGTGCGGCGGTTCGGGTCGGGTCTCGCCCGGAGTTCCAGGGGAAGCGACTGGTGACCATCGCCTGCTCGTTCGGCGAGCGCTACCTCTCGACGCCGCTCTTTCAGGTGGCGTGACGACGTGGCCTGAGTGGCCTCCGAGACTCGGGGAGGCGCGGGTGGAGGGTTCGTGCCCGAACCGGGTTGATCCGGTGCGGCGCGACTGCTAATATCCCTTTCTCAACTAAAAGCCCGCCGGGAGGCGTAATCCCGGCCCCGGTTGAACGACCGATGCCTGAGGGGCCCAGCCAGGGCCGCCTTGACGCCGCGAATGCGGCAGGCCGGTCGGAGGTGAAGAACAATGGCCAAGAAAGAAATCAAGACGTCATTCAAGATCATGGCCCCGGGTGGGTCGGCGACCCCTGCGCCACCGCTGGGCCCTGTGCTGGGTGCCAACGGGGTCAACCCCGGGCAGTTCATCCAGCAGTTCAACGCCAAGACGGCGGCCCTGAAGGGCAAGATCGTCGGGTGTGTGATCACGGTCTACACCGACAAGTCGTTTGTCTTTGAGGTCAAGTCATCTCCGGCCAGCGTGCTGATCAAGGAGAAGGCGAAGATCGAGAAGGGCTCGGGCGTGCCGAACAAAGAGAAGGTCGGCAAGGTGAACCGTGCCGATCTTGAAGCGATCGCCAAGGAAAAGATGGCGGACTTGAACGCCGCGTCGATGGACGCCGCGGTCCGCATTGTGGAAGGTCAGTGCCGCTCGATGGGCGTCGTGGTGGAGGGCTAATCGATGCATATCTCAAAGCGACAGACGGCGAACCTGAAACTCAAGCCCGCAGCACCTGTGGCGGTGGCGGAGGCGGTTGCCGCACTCAAGAAGTTCAAGGCGCCAAAGTTTGACCAGACGGTCAACATCGCGCTGTTCCTCAACATCGACCCGGCCCACGCGGACCAGGGCATTCGCGGCTCGGTCTCGCTCCCGGCGGGCATCGGCGTGAAGAAGCGCGTCATCGCCTTCTGCCGCGAGGACCTCAGCAAGGCCTGTCTTGAGGCGGGCGCGATCAAGGCGGGTGCGGACGACCTGGTCTCTGAGATCGAAAAGGGCTGGATGGACTTCGATGTGGCGGTGGCGACACCGGACATGATGAAGGTCGTCTCCAAGCTCGGCAAGGTGCTCGGCCCGAAGGGGCTGATGCCCTCGCCCAAGACCGGCGCGGTGACGCCGAAACTGGTGGAGGCCGTCAAGGAGTTCTCCGCGGGCAAGGTGGAGTTCCGCAACGACAAAGGCGGCAACGTTCACGCGGTGCTGGGCAAGATGAGCTTCAAGGACGGTGACCTTGTCAGCAACCTTGAGGCGTTTGTGGCCCACATCGAGAAGCTCCGGCCCTCGACGACCAAGGGCGCGTTCATCCGCAAGGTGGTGATCGCCGGCGCCATGACGCCGGGAGTCCAGATCAAGTACGTCTCGGCCCACGAGGCCGCCTGACACGCGGCTGGTTTCTGAAGCAGTTGGCCCCTGGGCTGCGGCCCGATTGGAAGAGAAACAAACATGTCCAAGCTCATCAAAGGTGTCATGATGAAGGAGTACGCCGCCAAGATCGGCGACAGCTCCGACGCCATGCTCATCAGCATTCGCGGTATGAAGACGATCGCCACGACCAAGCTGCGGACCGGCCTCCGCAAGAAGAACATCAAGGTCACGGTGATCCGCAACTCGCTGGCCAAGTCGTCCTTCAAGGGGACGGGCCTCGAGAATCTGGGCGCGCTCCTCGAAGGGCCAAGCGCCTTGGCGTACGGCGGCTCGGTGGTCGAAATCGCCCGCGAGATCGTGGGCAAGCTCAAGGACTTCCCCGGGCTCGAGCTCAAGGGTGCCGTGCTTGATGGCAACCTCTTCAAGGGCGATGCGGGCTGCAAAGAACTGGCGAAGTACCCGACCAAGGCGGAGTCGCAGGCCCAGGTGGTGACGCTCATCGTCAGCCCCGGCCGGTCGCTTCTGGCGGCAGTCAAGGGTCCTGGTTCGACCATCGCCGGCATCCTCAAGGCCGTCGAGATGAAGCTCGAAAAGGGCGAGACGATCGCCAAAGTGTCCTGATGGTCTGAAGGAGGGCACCCCGCGAGGGTGATGCCCTGTTGATGGTGGTTTGTCAGTCTCAAACACCCGACTGGCCCGCAAGGGATAATCGCCGGGAATGTCCCGGTGCCTCTTGGGTGAGAACACGCGACCCGTCGAGACGGGCGCAACGAAAGGTGAAGAACAATGTCTGCACTCGCTGAACTCGGTGACAAGATCGCCGGCCTCTCCCTCAAGGATGCGGTCGAGCTCTCCAAGTACATGAAGGACACCTATGGCATCGAGGCCGCTGCGGGCGGTGGTGTCATGGTTGCGGCGGGCCCGGCTGTCGCGGCTGCCCCGGCCGAAGAGAAGACCACGTTTGACGTGGTGCTGAAGGAAGTTGACCCCGCGAAGAAGATCGCGGTTATCAAGGTCGTTCGCGAGGCGTCAGGCCTGGGCCTGGCCGAGGCGAAGGCCTTCTGCGATGCGCCGGGCAAGGCGGTCAAGCAGGGCATCAACAAGGCCGACGCCGACAAGCTCAAGAAGCAGCTTGAGGAGGCCGGCGCCAAGGTTGAGCTGACCTGATCCCGTCGGTCGATCCGACTCAGAGGAATCAAAGCCGAGGGCCTGCCGGGAGGTGGGCCCTCGTTTTTTTCCCCGGGCGGTCGGTAGGGGGTAGGCAGGGGTGCGCCAGCCCCTGCGGAGCGAAGTCCAGGCCATTGGCCATGACTTTTTGCGGTTTCTTTAGAAAATCGCGCCTGTTTTCGCAATTCTGAACTTGCTCGGAGGTTCGGTTGGGGTTACACTTGGCGGTTCGTCGCGGTACCGGTGCATGAGCGTTCCAGCGTAATCACAGAAGAAGACAAGCGATCGTTCCCGCTGAAGATTACCAAAAGCGGCGGCGGTCGCTCTATCCATCGAAGGTGAGCACACGATGGCGGATATCAAAGTGCGCGATTTTTCGAAGCGTGGCGACGGGATGCCCGTCCCGGATCTCACCGAGATCCAGTCCAAGGCCTATGAGCGTTTCCTGCAGACCCGCAAGGGCCCGCATGAGCGTGATACCACCATCGGCCTTGAAGCGCTGATGCGTGAGATCTTCCCGATCGAAAGCTACGACGGGACGATGGCGCTCGAGTACCTGTACTACACGCTCGAATCGCCGCGCTACACGCCCGACGAGTGTCGCGAGCTGCGCCTGACCTACGGCGACCCCTTCAAGGTCGGCGTGCGCCTGCGCCGCGAGGGGCAGCAGGAGGTCGCGGAGGAGGAGATCTACCTCGGCGAGTTCCCGCGCATGATGGGCGGCGGCGAGTTCATCGTGAACGGTGCCGAGCGCGTCATCGTGAGCCAGCTCCACCGTTCGCCCGGCGTCGACTTCTCGATCGCCTCGGCGGAAGCGGACCGGCCCCTCCATTCGGCCCGCATCATCCCCGAGCGTGGCTCATGGATCGAGCTTGAAGTGACCAAGAAGGATGTTCTGGCGATGAAGATCGACCAGAGCACCAAGATGGCGGCGACGACGTTCATCCGCTGCCTGGACGAGAGCGTCTCGACGACCGAGGCCGTGCTCTCGCTCTTCTACGAGATCACCGAGGTCGAGTCGACCAAGGTCTTGCCCGACATGTACGCCGCGGCGACGATCGTGGATACTGGCTCCGGCGAGGAGCTGGTGCACGTTGGGCGTCGGCTTGGTGACGAGGGCGTGGCCGCGATCATCAAGAGCAACCTGAAGAAGGTGAAGGTGATCCAGAACCCCGCGGACACCCTGATCCTGAACACGGTGGCGGAGGAGAAGCTTGAGCAGTTCGCGGAGCAGGCCGAGACCGAGTACGACCGGGCCCTGCTGAAGATCTACAGCAAGCTCCGCCCCGGCAACCCGCCGCAGGTCGAGAAGGCCAAGGCCCTGTTCATCGAGAAGTTCCTTGACGAGAACCGCTATCGCCTCGGCAAGGTCGGCCGCTTCCGTATCAACCGAAAGTTCGATCTGAACACGCCCGAGGAGTTGATGTTCATCTCCGCGGCGGACTTCCTGAAGGTCATCACGTATTTGCTTGATCTCCGCTCCAAGCGGGTTGATCCCAAGTCGGGCACTCCGGCGGCGGTGGTCGATGACATCGACCACCTTGGCAACCGGCGCCTGCGCACGCTCGACGAGCTGGCGGTGGACGAACTGCGCAAGGGCTTCCTGAAACTCAAGCGCACGGTGCAGGAGCGCATGAGCGTCAAGGACCCGGGCGAGATCGCGAAGATCTCTGACCTCGTCAACAGCAAGAGCATCTCGAGCGCGATTGACTTCTTCTTTGGTCGCTCGGAACTCTCGCAGGTGGTCGACCAGACCAACCCGCTTTCGTCGCTGGTGCATGAGCGGCGGCTCTCGGCCCTTGGGCCCGGTGGCCTCAACCGCAAGCGCGCGGGCTTCGAAGTTCGCGACGTTCACATCAGCCATTACGGGCGCATCTGCCCGATCGAGACCCCTGAAGGCACGAACATCGGTCTCATCGCTTCGCTCGGCATCTACGCGAGCATCGATGACTACGGCTTCTTGCGGACGCCGTATCGCCCGGTGCGCGACGGCAAGGTGAGCGAGAAGGCCGTCTATCTGCGTGCCGACGAGGAGATGCGCTCCATCCTGGCCCCGACCGACTCGCTGCGCGAGAACGGCCGGATCAAGGAGGGCGCGGTGCTGGCCCGCGTTCGTGGCGAACTGGCGGAGGTCTCGAGCGAACAGGTCGAGTATCTCGACATCGCCCCCAAGCAGATCGTGGGCGTTTCGGCGGCACTGATCCCGTTCCTTGAGCATGACGACGCTAACCGGGCGCTCATGGGTTCCAACATGCAGCGGCAGGCGGTGCCGCTGGTGCGTGTGAGCCCACCCATCGTGGCGACGGGCCTCGAGAAGGACCTTGGCCGCAACTCGGGCATGGTGGTGAAGGCGAAGAACGCCGGCACGGTGACGTATGTGGACGCGCTCCGCATTGTCATCGACAACGCCGATGAGTACGAGCTTCGCAAGTTCAAGGGCCTGAATGAGCGGACGTGCCAGAACCAGCGGCCCGTGGTGAAGCCCGGGCAGCGGGTGAAGAAGGGCGAGATCCTGGCCGACGGCGCGAGCACCCGCATGGGCGAGCTGGCGATCGGCAAGAACATCCGTGTCGCCTTCAACACGTTCGACGGGTACAACTACGAGGATGCGCTCGTCATCAATGAGAAGCTGGTGAAGGACGATGTCTTCACGAGCATCCACATCGATGCGTACGAGGTCGAGATCCGCGAGACCAAGCTCGGGCGCGAGGAGTTCACGCGCGATATCCCGAACGTCAGCGAGAAGATGCTCCGCAACCTTGACGAGAGCGGCGTCATCCGCATCGGCGCCCGCGTGGGGCCGAGCGACATTCTTGTGGGCAAGGTGAGCCCCAAGAGCAAGAGCGAACTGACCCCGGAAGAGAAGCTCCTGCACGCCATCTTCGGTCGCGCCGGCGAGGACGTGAAGAACGACTCGCTGGAGGTGCCGGCGGGTGTGGAGGGTGTCGTCATCGGGGCCAAACACTTCAGCCGCCGCATGCACATGTCGGCGGAGCAGAAGAAGCAGCTCGATGAGCAGCTCAAGACCTACTCGGCCGAGATGGATGGCAAGGCCATCGGGCTCTTCAAGGAGATGGTCGGCCAGGTGAACGATGCCCTGGGCACGCCGATGGTTGACCCTCTGACCCGTCAGAAGGTCGGCGCCAGCGACCTCCCCGATGTTCTGCTCGAGCAGATTACCAACTTCAATGAGAAGTGGCTGAAGGGCAGCAAGGAAGCCAAGGAGCAGGCGGAGAAGATCTACGGCCAGTTCTGGCCGCGGATTCAGGCCGTCAAGGCCGAGAAGGAACGCAAGATCGGCCACATGAAGCGTGGCGACGAGCTTCCCTCGGGTGTGCTCGAAATGGTGAAGGTCTACATCGCCACCAAGCGCACGCTGAGCGTGGGTGACAAGATGGCCGGACGCCACGGCAACAAGGGTGTCATCGCCCGCATTGTGCCGGAAGAAGAGATGCCCTTCATGTCCGACGGCACGCCCGTCGATGTGCTGCTGAACCCGCTGGGCGTTCCGAGCCGCATGAACGTCGGGCAGATTCTCGAAACGCACCTTGGTTGGGCCATGAACATCCTGGGCGCACAGGGTGTGACGCCGGTCTTTGACGGCGCGAACGAGACCGAGGTCCATGCTGCGATCGACGAAGCCAACAAGTTCGTCGAGGAGAAGGCCAAGGCGTACGAGAAGGACCTCAAGTGGCCCTCGGCCCGTGAGATCATGGTCAAGATGCCGCGGGGCGGCAAGATCCAGCTCTTTGACGGGCGCACGGGCGAGGCCTTCAAGCAGAAGACCACCGTGGGCGTGATGTACATCCTGAAGCTTCACCACCTGGTGGACGACAAGATCCACGCCCGCGCGACCGGCCCGTACTCACTCATCACGCAGCAGCCCCTTGGCGGCAAGGCCCGCACGGGCGGCCAGCGGTTTGGCGAGATGGAGGTGTGGGCGCTCGAGGCGTACGGCGCGGCGTACATCCTTCAGGAACTCCTGACGGTGAAGTCCGACGACGTTGAAGGCCGCACCAAGATCTACGAGAGCATGGTGAAGGGCACGAACACGCTCGAGGCGGGCATGCCCGTCGCCTTCGATGTTCTGTGCTCGGAGCTCAAGGGCCTCGGGATGAACATCACCTTCGGCAAGAAGAAGCTCGAGAACGCCGGGCTCCTCTGATGAGGGCCGGGATGGTTGGTTGAGTTCACGCATACGTGGTATCCGCATTCGCACTCGCGCCGGCCGCCCACGGGGCCCCGGCTCATGAAACTTGGGAGACCTCCCCATGGC
>JBQTIJ010000006.1:0-5560 GCA_052388255.1 Phycisphaerales bacterium | reverse complement strand
CAAACGATCCCCCGCTCATAGCCGCGCCGCCACCATCGACACTCCACGACCGGAGCGTCAGTTGCGCGAACGCCTGTGAACTCATGACGGCCTGAAATGCCGCCGCAAGTGCGAAGGCGAGGATCATGCCCAGCCGAGCAGGCCGATTCAACGCACACCCCCGGCCGCGGGACGATCAGCGAGGGCTCGCTCGATCGCCTCAAGCCGGGCCCGGAGCGCGGCGTTCTCGTTCTTTAGTGATTCGAGCGAAGCGTTCTGCGCCTTGATCTGAATCTGCTGTTCCTTGATGGCCTGCACGCTCACCGAGACCAGCCGGCCGTAATCGAGCCCGACGGTCCGACCCGCGCTATCACGCGAGACAATCTCCGGCAGCACCTCGCCAACCTCTTCTGCCACGAAGCCGATATCCGATCTCCCGACCACACCCGCCGGAGCGTCGGCATTCCACACGTAGCGCACAGCACGCAGCGCATCGATCAGTTCCAGTGCACCGCCGAGCGTGCGAACGTCTTTCTTGAGCCGCCCCGTCGACGTCTGCACCAGGCCCACCGCCCGCACCGATCCGGCCACGTCGAGCTTGAACCCAGCACCGGGCGCGGGAGTTCCGATCCCCACCGAGCGATCCACGACGGAGAGATCGCCGTTGGCAAGCACCATCCACGGGCCGCCGTCCGCGATCGCCGGGGGGATCCCGGAAATCGACGACCAAGCCACGCCCTCGGCCATCGTTGCGACGTTCGCCGTCTGGGCCTGCGCCGCAATCTCGGCCATATGGGCCGTGGTCGCATAGTTCGCGTAGGGCGTCGCCGTAAACCGCTGGCGCGGGTTCAGCGTCGTCCACTCGCTCGCCCCGGTCTGCCGCACCACCATCTCCAGATACCGCGCCGTGCCGTCAAAGGCCGAAGGGCCAAAGTCGAGAGAGATCGAGAAGAGCCCACCCTGCACCGCCACCGCCGCGAACTCAAGCTGCGGGCCCTTCTGACGGCCACCCACTTCAGCATCCCAGAGCGTGAACCGCATGTCCGCCGCGCCATTCAGCGCCAGGCCGGAACTCTCAAGGTGCCCTTTGAAGGTGAAGGCGTTCCCCGCCGGCTGCCCCGCGCTATAGGTCCCCATGCTTAGCAGGTGACCCGCGCTGATCCCCGTGAAAGTCGTCCCCGCCGGGAGCGTTGGCAGCTCCGTCTGGCCATAGAAGTTCTGTCCGAACCCCACCACCGACCCGTCGCTCCGCAGCGCCAGGGTGTGAAAGTGGCCCGCAGCGACGGCCGTGTAGGTCAACCCCGCGGGCGCCACCGGCACGATCGCCTGGCCATAAGCGTTGTTCCCCCAGGCGACGACCGAGCCATCAGAGCGCAGCGCGACGCCGTGGTTCCCACCCGCCGCGATGCTTGTGAAGCTTCCACCGTTGACCGGCAAGGGCACATTTCGCTGACCTTGGCTGTTCGAGCCCCAGGCCGCGATCGTGCCGTCGCTCCGGAGCGCCATGCTAAAGGCTTCGCCCGCCGCGATCGCCGTATACGTTGTGTTCAGCGGCAGCGAGGGCACTGTGCACTGGAAACTCGTGTTCAGTCCCCACGCCATCACCAGCCCGTCGCTCCGCAGCGCCAGCGAATGCTGATACCCGGCCTCGATAGCGACATACCGCACGCTCGCCGGGATGGCCGGCACGTTGCACTGTCCCTGCGTGTTCACGCCCCACGCCACCACCGCCCCGTCACTCCGCAGCGCCAGGGTGTGGGATGAGCCCGATGAGACCGCCGTGTACCGCACCCCTTTGGGCAGCGCGGGCACGACCAGAACGTTGTTGGAATTGTTCCCCCAACTGACCACCGACCCGTCGCTGCGCAAGGCCGCGATGTGGTAGTTTCCCGCGCTCAGGGCCGAGTACGAGACTCCCGTCGGCAGGGGCGGAACATCCCGCAGATTGAACCCTGAATACCCCCAGACCGCGGCCTGCACCACCGGCGCTTGGGCCAGGGCGGAGCGGAAAGAGGTCAAGAGTGACGCGACGATCACGAGCGCCGGCACGGCGCGAACAAGTAGACCAAACGGCATGGACAAGCTCCCCTTCCTACCAGAGAACCGAGGCGCACGGAACTGCCCGCACGCTCCCGACGACACCTCCAGAAAAACCCTTCCAGTCCCGAATCTCAACTTCTCAAACCGTCCGACCGGGCCCTCCATCGATCCATCCGCGCCCGAGTCCGCTGACCCGCGTGAGATGGCCCGGCCTTCGCGCCGCCCTCGGCCCGCGTGTAAAACGGGTCGCAATGCGGCCAAACCCAAGATATTGCATACGTCCCGAAATACAAGCGTTTTCATCCGCAGACTACCCAGATTCTCGCTCCAACTCGCAATCCTGCCGCACATTCTGTTGACCCACGGCTCCCACTCTCTGCACCCCCGGCCCCCCCCGCGCCCGCCGATCCCCTTCTCTGCCCACCCCCCGTTCGCACCCAATCGACGGCCCCCTCACCCGTTGCATACTCGACCCTGAAACTCCCTACGATGCCCGTTGGCGGGCCAACCGGGCCCGACCGCGAGGCCACACCGGCGACTACCGGCGGCTCGCTGCGCCGTTTCGACACCCCCCAACCACTTGAGCGCGATGTCCACACCCTCGACCCCGATCTCGGCCACACCCGCTTCACTCAACGGTTGGAACGCCGAATACCTCGGGCAGCTCCACCAGCAGTTTCTTACCGATCCGGCCTCACTCGCCCCGGACATCCGCGCCTTCATGCAGGGCTTTGATCTTGCCGCAGGGCGGGCTCCCGCCGCCGCGGCGACGGCCCCCACCGGCGGACAACACGAAACCACGCTCGCTCTCAAGGTCGCTGGCGCTGTCCACGCCTTCCGAACCTTCGGCCACTTCGCCGCGGCCACCGACCCCTTCGGCCGCACGAACCCCAACGCAGGGCTGGCCCGCATCGCGCCCGGCGATCTCGGCCTGAGCGAAGGCGACCTCTCCCGCCCCGCTTTCGGGCATGGCCTCCCGCTCGCCTCCGGAGCCGACATCCGCGCGGTGCTGCAGTTCCTGAGCGAGCGCTATGTCCGCTCCACCGGCTACCAGTTCATGCACATCACCGACCCGGCCCAGCGGGCGTGGTTCATCGAACGCATCGAGCGCCGCTCGCCCACCGAGCCGACCCGGCAGGAACGTCTTGAGATCCTCGAGTGCCTCTGCCGTTCCGAGCAGATGGAGCGATTCCTTCAGAAGCGCTACCAGGGCCAGAAGCGATTCTCCCTCGAAGGCGGCGAGGCCCTCATTCCCCTCATGGATTGGGCCATCCGCACCGCCGGTGCGCTCGGGGTTGAAGAAGTCGTCGTCGGTATGCCACACCGCGGCCGCATCAACGTGCTCAACAACGTGATGGGGAAGACCTACGAACAGATCTTCACCGAGTTCGAGCACAACTACCACGAGGATTTCATCGACGGTGGCGGCGACGTCAAGTACCACCGCGGCTACAGCGGAGAGCGCACGCTCGGGGGCAAGAAGATCGCCCTCACGCTCAGCTTCAACCCCAGCCACCTTGAATCCGTGAATGGCGTGGTTGAAGGTCGCACCCGGGCCAAACAGCGCCTCCGGGGCGATACCGACACCGACAGCCCCGCGGGCCAGCGGGCCCGTCGTCGCGTCATGCCCATGCTCATTCATGGTGACGCCGCGGTGATCGCCCAGGGCGTAGTGGCGGAGGTCCTGAACTACTCGCAACTTGAGGGTTACCGCACCGGCGGCACTCTCCACGCCGTGATCAACAACCTTGTCGGGTTCACCACAGACCCGGAGGACGGTCGTTCCAGCCCCTACTGCACGGACATGGCCCTGATGATCGAGGCCCCGGTCATCCACGTGAACGGTGATGACCCGGAGGCCGTGGTGAACGCGGCTCGCCTCGCCGTTGAGTACCGGCAGGAGTTCGGTCGCGATGTCTTCATCGACATGGTCTGCTACCGCAAGTACGGGCACAACGAGACGGACAACGCCTCCATCACCCAGCCGATCCTGAGCGACCTTGTCAAGAACGATACCGGCGTTCTCAGCCATTACATGGCCCGCCTGCAGGTTCTGGGCGTCATCAGCGCCGCCGATGTGGAGGCCCTTCACAACCGGCTTGAGGAGACGCTCGAAGCCGCCCAGCGCACCGCCAAGGCAAGCCCCCACCAACCCAACATCGACCCCGCCGGCAAACGCTGGAAGGGCATGACGAGCGATTTCAGCCACGCCCCAGCGAAGACCGCCGTGAGCGCCGATTCACTCCGCGAGGTCTGTGCCGCGCTCGGCCGGGCCCCGGCAGAGTTCACCCTCAACCCTGTCTCCGCCCGCACCATGGCCGCCCGCGCCGCTCTCGCCGAGCACCTCGGCAAGGACGCGCCAGAGGCACCCCCGCACCTGACCTACGGCGATGCCGAATCGCTCGCCTTTGGCACGCTGCTCCTCGAAGGCACCGCCGTCCGTGTCAGCGGGCAGGATGCCCGCCGGGGAACTTTCAGCCACCGTCATGCCGTGATGCGAGACGCCCGCACCGGGGCGAAGTTCACCCCGCTCAACGCCATGCGTCCCATCTCGGACCTTCCGGACAACGCCGGGAAACCCGGCAAGGACGGAAACCCCACGCAGGCCCGGCTGTGCGTCTATGACAGCCCGCTCTCTGAGTACGGCGTCATGGCCTTCGACTACGGCTACTCGATGGCCGACCCCAACATGCTCGTCTGCTGGGAGGCCCAGTTCGGCGACTTCGCCAACACCAGCCAGGTCATCATCGACCAGTACCTCGCGAGCGCCGAGATCAAATGGGACCGCTGGAGCGGCCTTGTGCTCATGCTCCCCCACGGCTATGAAGGCCAGGGCCCGGAGCACTCCTCGGCCCGCCTCGAGCGCTTCCTCATGCTCTGTGCCGACGACAACATCCAGGTCGTCTACCCCAGCACCGGCGCCCAGATCTTCCACGTTCTGCGCCGACAGGTGAAGCGTGCCTTCCGCAAGCCCCTCATCATCATGACGCCCAAGTCCATGCTCCGGCTCCCCACCAGCCGCATGGACGACCTCACCCGCGGCGGGTTTGAGGAGATCATCGACGACCCCCATTTCGCTTCGAACAAAGAGGCCCGCCGACAGGTCAGCCGCGTGATCTTCTGCTCCGGCAAGTTCTTCCACGAACTCGCCAAGCGCCGCGATGACCTCAAGCGATTCGACACGGCGATCCTCCGCGTCGAGCAGTTCTACCCCTTCCACCATGATCTCGCCCGCGAGATCCTCGGCCGATACCCGGCCAAGGTCACGCGCTACTGGGCCCAGGAGGAGCCCCGCAACGCCGGCGCCTTCAGCTTCATGGACGCGCTCTTCCGTCATGAGCTCAAGTTCGAGGCCGGCCTCTCCTACTTCGGCCGCGAAGCCAGCGCCACCCCCGCGGTCGGCGACACCCATGTCTCCGATGAGCAGCAGGAGACGATCCTCACCAAGGCCATCGGCCCCCTCGCCGGTGCCGCCCACCCGCACCCAACCCCGGAGGTCGCCAAGCCCGACGGGAAAGTAAGGCGCTGACCGCCAACCCTC
>JBQTIJ010000005.1:0-7559 GCA_052388255.1 Phycisphaerales bacterium | reverse complement strand
GCTCGGCCTTCGCCGCGATGACAGATGCCAAGATCCCGGGTGTGACCATTCTCCCCGGCGTGACCTATCAGCCCCGCACCGTCAACCGGGGCTTCGGGCCCTTTCAGACCGACATTTCGAACTCCATGTTCTGGGATGTCCAGGACCGGTCGCGGTCGTACTTCTTCGGCGGCGCTGCGCCCTCTGGCGCGATCCTGCGCGAGCTCCAGGATGCGCCCTCGAACAACAACCCCAACATCTTCGCTCAGCAGTTCTCCTTCGGCGCGGCCGACGAACTGGAGCTGCGCACCTTCGAGCGGGTCAACAACCCCGGCACCACCTCGCGGCTGGAACTTGCCGCCGGCGGCCGCGCTGAAGATTACAAGAACCTCAGCCCCCTGCGCGACAACCGCGGGCTGGATATCGAGAAACTCTCGCGCCTGAACCTTGACGAAGCCCTCTTCCACGCCCACATCGACATGCGCCAGCGGCTCAGCGTCTTCGGCGGGGCGAGCCCCCTTCGCGCGGCGGACGCGACCGGCTCGCCGGATTTCATCAACGCCACCACGGAAACCAAGATCGATATCAACGCGCTGATGGCGCGCCTGCACAAGCCCACCGTCGGCTCAACCACCGCCGGCACCGAGCGGGCCGAGGCCGTGCAGGAGATCTTCCGTCTTGTCTCCGGCGCGCTCGCGCCATATGCGTATGAACCCTCGGCCGCGAACTCGAACACCATCGCCTGGACCAGTGCCGACGGCGGTGCCCTCACGCAGGGCATGCAGCTCAAGGGGCTTGCGTATGGCGGTGACTGCGAGGTCCCGGGGGCCGGGTCCGGCCAGCGTGCCTTCGCGGGCATCGGCCCAGAGCGTGCCCTGCGGATCGCGGCCCACTTCACGGCCAACCTTGTGGACGGGCGCGAGTCCTTCGACAGCTTCACGCCCGGCGGCGGCACGCCCATCTATCTGGGTGACTGGGCAAGCGAGTTCATGCTCCGCCTCGATGGCACCCCCAACTTCCGCAACCGGCTGAACAGCATCATCCGCTACGGCACGGGCTCGAACGAGCCGGAGATCTTCCCCGCGTGGGAGAGCCCGAACCGTGAGGTTCAGTATGTCACGACGGCGGTGCAGAAGCCGCGCATGGCCGTGGCCCTGAACCCTTCAGCCGCCGAGGACGCGCGCCTGGCCCCGATCGCGACCGACATCCTGCCCCCGAACGCCGCCGCCGCGCCCCCGTCTACGCAGATCGGCGCTCAGGCCATCAACGTCTACGGCATCAAGCCGCAGCCCTTCCTCACGCAGATGTCCAGCATCACCGTCTACACCGATACGCCGCGCGACGACGCCAACAGCGACTGGATGGACCCCGCCGGTCCCGACGGTGACGAACCGGTCGATGCCAACCAGCCCCCCGGCCCCACCAACCCGCCGGCCCAGCCCAACCGACAGATCACGATCCATGGTCGCGTCGCCGCGGACAATCCCGACTACATCTGCGAGGTCGTCGCGTTCCAACTGCACAACCCGTTTGACACCACCCTCGCGCTCACCACGGCGGCGAATGAGCAGGGTGTGAGCGGCACCGGTGCCGTGCTTTCGTTCAACCTCCGGCATTATGTCGAGTTCGCCGGGCGGTATTTTGCGGTGGCCGATTCGTCCGACCGCGCCTCCTTCACCACTGGCGAGATGAAGAACGTCACGCTCAGCCCGGGCGAGACGCGGACGTTCTACATCATCGACCAGTCGTTCGAGGCCATCGAGGCGCGGATGCGACGTGTCGATTCCAACCTCACGGCCATGGATGCGCAGACGCTCCTGCGCGATTGGATCAACAAGCAGTTTTCCATCAACTTCGCCGACCAGAATACCTGGCCGGTGCGCATGGCGGAGATCAACGTCGGCACCCTGACCGCCGAGCCCGTCTCCCCGATGGTCGGCATTCTGAACAACACCGCCGACCCCGCCACCACCGAGAACTTCCGCCAGGCCCGCCTCTGGAGCGTGGTGCGGGTGGTGAACGGCGAGGGCTCGGGCGCTCAGATCAACTCGCCCTTCAATGACGTGCTCGTCGACCGCCTCCGCGACCCCGGTCCGGTCGGCACGGTCACGCTTGACCGCCGCCTCCCCAGCCAGCAGAACGAAGTCGCCGGCAGCGAGGACCAGTCCGGCAACAACAAGGGACTCACGATCGCCATGTGGGGCCAGGTCCGCCGCCCGCAGTTGCCCGACGGCATCACCCTCACCCGCGGCGTACTCCCCCCGTGGTGTGTTGAGGTGAAGTCATCGCTCCCGGAATTTGGCGGCGGCGGAGATGCGCGCTGGGTCCGGGCCGAGCATGTCCGGTCGCTGAACAAGGCCAACACAGATCCTGTCTCTGGTTCGCTCAACTGGGGCGACTTCCAGGGCGGCAGCAACACTGGCCTGCGCCTGGTGACGCCTCCGGGCGCGGATGCCACGTTCCCCGGCGGCCTCTTCCGCCAGACCGCAGGAGCGGTGGAAGTCACCTTCACCCGTGAGCCCTCCAAGCAGACGGGCAACCGGCTCAGCACGCTGCCCACCACGCTCCCCGGCGCGGCCTTGGGCACGAACCTTTCCGGTGTCCCCTTCCCGCAGGTCCAGATTCCCTTGCTGCTCCCTCCCCCGCGGAGCGCGACCGTCGTCCGCGATGCGGTGCTTGGCCAGTCCTACAGCAACAAGCGCACCTACGAGCAGGACACGCGCCCCATCAGCCAGAAACTCCCCCAGGCGCCCACGCTGCGCCCGACAGATCTCTTGCTGACGCCGGCCTTCGGCCCTTCGAAGAACCCCTCGGCCACGATCGTCATCGCCGGCTCACGCCTCGATATCACCGACCCGCGCTGCTATGACGTTCAGTGGACCACGCTGGCGGAAGCCGCGGCGCTGGCCCTTGACTATGACAGCCCCGCGGACAACCGCGACCCCGACTACCGCATCGGCGCGGTGGTGACGGACCTGAGCCAGGTGCAGGGGTGTCTTGACCGTGGCCAACTGATGGCCGACCGCTTCGTTCCGTTCACGGACCGTTCCGGCACCACCATCGGCACGTTTGATACCCCCGTCGATGCCAACCGCGACGGGATCAATGAGCAGGGCGATGTTCCGCGCGGGCGCGGGCTCCCCTTTGCGGTCGCGCTGCTCGATCGGTTCAAGTTCAACAAGTACGGCTCCGAGACCGCCATGGTCCATGGCGTGGTGAACATCTCGACCGCGCCCCTCGCGGTCAAGCGTGTGCTCCCCATGCTCTCTCCGGAGCCCACTCTCGGCTGGATGGGGGGCGGCTCCCTCGCGTCCGATCCCTTCTTTGATGGCACCGACGCGGATGATCCCTTCGATCTTGCCGCCACGCTCGAGGCCTACGGCACCCGCTCGCGCGTGCGAACGCGCACCACCAACGGCACCAACGCCGGGCTGGTGATCGACTTCCGCAACGACAACGACGGCGGCACCTTCGACCCTGGCGCGGGCGTCCCCTTCGGCCGTTCGTTCATCACCGGCATCGGTGCCCTCCGCCAAGAGCCCGGCTTCGCGGCCACGGCGGAGGTGCTGGTCGCCAATCAGGCCGATGTCCGGCCCGGTGAGGGCACGGTGGCCCAGAACGAACTCGACCGTCGCCGACGCACCAGCATGGACCGGCTCGCCCGCGACGGCGTCGCCTTCGCCATTCCCCAGACGCCGCAGGCCGATGTCTACGCCTCGGGCGTCGCGCCCTACGCCTATCGCGCAGCGCCGACCGGTGGCGGCCTCCCGCTCACGGCCTCCCTCGTGGTGGACGACCCGAGCGAGAAGACCGCTCTCGCCAACGCTCTGCTCAACACGATCAGCGTTCGCAGCGACGTCTTCTGTGCGTGGTTCGTGGTGCAGGGCTACACCCCGGCGGATGTCGACGGGCTGACGGCCTGGACCAGCACCGGCAACCCGCCGAACGAGGACCGCTACCGCGCCCCCATGACGCCGAGCATCCAGCGCCGGTTCGTGATGGTCGTCGATCGGTCGAACGTGCTTTCTGCCGGAGACAAGCCGAAGATCCTGATGCTTGAGGAAGTCCCCTTCGAGTAAGCGACAGACCGGCCACCTACACTCCCCTCCACCATCAACCACGGGCCCGACCGGGGTTGTTGGTGCTTCAGGGTGTAGCTCAGCTTGGTAGAGCGCGTGGTTTGGGTCCTCGAGGCCGCAGGTTCAAATCCTGTCACCCTGATTCGGTAGAAACCTGGTTCAGAACGGTAAGGAGCGAACGAAATGGGACTGTGCCTCTACGTTTTCTCTGCGACCGAGAGCGATGATGACGATGCGGAAGAACTCGCTGAGTGTGACGTTGGACGCTACGCCGACTTTGGCTGCTTCCGCGCCACCATCGCTGCGAAACTTGACGGGAAGCGATATCCCGTTTTGATGATGTACCCGGACTGCGATGGCGAGTGGAGCACCAGCGAGGTCGCCGCCCTCGAGCGGGAACTTCTCGATATCAGCGATCGGTTCCAGAAGCTCCCGCCCGAAGAGCCCAAGGGTGCGTTCGAGCACACCGCCGAGTTCCGTGAGGATGCGGAGTCGCTGTACGACTGCTTCCACGATGTGAACGGTGAGAACTTGTTCGAGTCGATGCTCGCATTGTGCGAGGCAGCGAAGGAACATGACCGACCGATCACCTTCATGTAGGCGTCACCAGCGGCTGAGCTGGCTTGCCGCAGAGAGCGAACGAATCCCCGGTTGCAGACTCCGCGGCTCGAACTCCTCGTACGCGGAGTTCCGCCGGTGTCCTGTCATCCTCAGACAGCGGACGTGTATTTGCGGAAAGCGCTCGCGGTTCGAGCGGGTTCGTGGAGAGCCCGGTTGCGAACAGCGACTCTGCCTGCCCGATCAACCGCCACGCCGATCGTCGCATGCGCCCCCCCGCGCGAGTACCGCTTGCATGGCTTTCGCGGGCCTGTAGGTTGCCGGGTGCGGATGTTCGGCAGCGGCGGGATCAACGCCCACGCTCACGCCCACCCCCACGCTCACGCTCACACCCTGGTGCGGTAGACTTCGCTCATGCAGAGCAAAGCCACCACCGTTGAGGAGTACCTCGCCCAGCTCCCCGCCGACCGGCGCGCGGTGATCTCCGCCATCCGCAAGGTGATTCTCGCCAACCTCGACAAGGGTTACGAGGAGGGCATGTCGTACGGCGCGATCGGGTACTTCGTCCCGCATCGGGTGTACCCGCCGGGATACCACTGCGACCCGCGGCTGCCGCTCCCTTTCGCGGGGTTGGGTTCCCAGAAGCGCCACATGTCGCTGGGCATCATGTCCAACTACGGCGGCAGCGTCGAGGAAGAACGCTTCCGCGCTGCATGGCTGAAAACCGGCAAGAAGCTCGATATGGGCAAGTGCTGTGTTCGCTTCACGCGACTGGAGGATGTGCCCCTCGAAGTGGTCGGAGAATCAATCCGTAGGATGCCCGCGAAGAAGTTCATCGAGCTGTACGAGAAGGGGCGGCAGGCCTTCAGCAAACCCCCGAGCGCCCGGAAGTCCAAGGACGCCAAGGGACCAAGACCCAAAGCGAGCCCGGCGACGACAAGGACGACGAAATCAAAGAAGAAGGCACCCAAAAAGGCGACGCGCTGGCCGAGCGGAGGCGGATGAGCGCCGAAGGCCTCAACCCGCGCGCTTGGCTTCGCTGCTCAGGGCGAATCTCCGTGGAGCCGGTGGCGCTTCGACGGCGCAGCAAAGCGCCGGCTCTGCCTCGTGAGACTGGCCCTCAGGGAACAGAATAGAACAACTGGCCCCCCGGCCCGAGCGGGATCCCCAGCCAGACCCACAGCAGCAGGAACGCCGTCCACGCGATCGAGAACCAGACCGAGTAGGGCGTCATGAGCGACAGGAGCGTTCCCATCCCCGCGCTGGCGCGGTAGCGCTGCATCACCGCAAGGATGATGACGAGGTACGCATTCAACGGCGCGATCATGTTGGTCACCGAATCGGCAACCCGGTAGGCCCCTTGCGTCAACTCCGGCGCCAGCCCCAGCAGCATGAACATGGGCACAAAGATCGGCGCCATCATGGCGTACTTCGCCGACATCGAGCTCACCAAGAGGTTCAGCAGGAGTGTCAACAGGATGAAAAGCACCAGCACCACCGGCCAGGGTGCATCGAGCGCGGCCAGTGTCGAACCGCCCACCATCGCCAGCATCTGGTCGAGCCGCGAGTACTTCAGCCACTCGATGAACTGCGAAGCGAAGAAGGCCAGCACGATCACGGAAGCCATGTCCGCCAGCGACGCGTTCATCAGCTTGGCCACGTCCTTCTCAGAGCCCACCGAGCCCGCGCGCCAGCCGTAGACAATCCCCGGGATCAGGAATGTCCCGATGATCGCCACCACGATCCCCTGCGACCAGCGGGCCGTTGTGCCGATGGTGCCGTCGGTGCGCATCGGCGTTGGGCCCGTGCCCTCAAGCGGCCCACCGGGCAGGAGCGCGAGCGCGGCCAGTGTGCCAAGCACCAGCACCCCCGCGCCAAGGGCCCACACCATCCCTGAGCGTTCCCGTCGAGAGAGCGGCGTCATCTCCGCCGCCGCCGCGGCATCCCCGTCGCGGTTCAGGCGCGGCTCGATGACCCAGGCGGTCACCGCCCATCCGACAAGGGGGATGAACGCCACCGAGGCCATCATGAACCACCAGTTCGCCGTCGCCTGCACCTCGTAAGCCGGATCAATGGCCCGGGCCGCGCCGGTGGTGAATGACGCGATGACCGGGTCGATCGCCGTCACCAGCAGGTTGGCGGAGAAGCCGCCCGAGACGCTGGCCGTTGCCACCGAGATTCCCGCCAGCGGGTGCCGCCCGGCAGCGATGTACAGGGCTGCAGCCAGCGGAGGCAGAATCAGATACCCCGAGTCTGACGCGGCCGAAGACATCACGCCAAGGAACATCACGGCCGGCGTCAGCAGCGCCTTGGGGATCATCGGCCCGCAGGCCCGCAGGAGCGCGGCGACGAGTCCTGAGCGCTCCGCTACGCCGATCCCGATCATCGCCGAAAGCACGATCCCAAGGGGCGGGAAGTTGACGAAGTTCCACACCACATGGGAAATCGCGTAGTAGATCCCGTCGCGGGAGAGGAGCGTGCGCCCGATGATCATTCGCGTCTCGTCCGTCGTCTCCACCTGCGTCTTGAGTTTCCCGCGTTCGTCAAGGGTCAGGCGGCCCTCGGCGTCGCGCACCGGTCGCTCGACCTTCACCTTCTGATCGACGAGAACCACCTTCGGTCGGCCCGACTGAGCATCGACCACGGCATGCCCCGCGGCGTCGAGCACCGGCCGCGGCTCGACCGCCTTCACGCGCCAGTCGAAGACCACCGCGGCGTGCGAAAGGACCATGACGATCAGCGCGGCGATGACGAAGAGCGTCGCCGGCGTTGGAAGCCGATTGCCCACCCGCTCGACCACATCCAGGAATCCGCGTGGCTTGTCGCTCATGGCTGCCCCAAAGGAAACGTCCGACGAATGTACACATCTCTACCTCGGACCGCACCCAAGCCCGCTACGGGCCGGAGAGGGTCACCTTCGTAGTTCGCAGTTCGCGCCGGCGG
>JBQTIJ010000004.1:0-9224 GCA_052388255.1 Phycisphaerales bacterium | reverse complement strand
GAGGCGGTGGGGGGGCCAGTCGTGCTCGAGGGCGGCGCGGGCGGCGAGGGGGCCGACGGTGATCAGGAGGTCGATGCAGCCGAGTTCGAGGATGGTCTCGCCGATCTCGCGATGGGCGGCGGGGGCGTGGTCGCCGAGCTCAAGGTTGTCGCCAAGGACCACAACGCGCCGATCAGCCGCGGCGTGGATGGCGGCGAAGGTGCGGAGCGCGGCGAGGGTGGAATCGGGGTTGGCGTTGTATGCGTCGTTGACGATGCGGATGCCCGCGGCTTCGACGGTGGCGAGGCGCATCTCCGGGGGCGTGGCGGCGGCGAGGCCACGGGCGATCTCGGCATCGCTGAGGCCGAAGCGGCGAGCGACGGCGATGGCGGCGAGGGCGTTGACGGCGTTGTGCTCGCCGATGAGGGGGGCGGAGAAGGCGGCGCGGGCGTTGACGGAGAAACGGATGGAGTCGGGGACACCCGCGCCGGTCGAGCAGAAGTGCTCAAAGGCGGTGAGGCGGAGGTCGGCCGAACCGTGACGGCCGAAGGTGAGGAGGCCGGGGAGGGAGCGGAGGTGTTCGGTGAGGGCGGGGCTATCGGCGGTGACGATGGCGGAGGGTGCGCCGGGCTCGGCGGGGCGGAGGTGCTGGAGGACGGCGGCTTCTTCACGGGCGACGCCCTCGATCGACCCGAAGCCGAGGAGGTGTTCGCGCCCGATGGAGGTGATGACGGCAAGATCCGGCCGGACGACGGCGGCGAGGGCGGCGATCTCGCCCGGGGCGTTGGTGCCGACCTCGCAGAGCAGGAACTGGTCGGCGGTCTTGGCGGAGAGGATGGTGAGAGGGACGCCGATGTCGTTGTTGAAACTCTTGGCGGAGGCGGAGCCGCGGAACCGGGTGGAGAGAACGGCGTTGATGAGCGCGGTGGTGGTGGTCTTGCCGTTGCTGCCGCAGATGGCGACGACGCGGGTGCGGGTGAGGGCATCGCGATACGCGGCGGCGAGACGGAGGAGGGCCTTGCGTGTGCTGGGCACCTTGATGACGAAGGCGGGGCGCAAGAGAGGACCAGGGTCGCGCTCGACGATGACGACCTGAGCGCCGGCGGCGACGGCATCGATGACGAAGTCGTGACCATCGAAACGGTCACCCTTTATGGCGACGAAGACCTGGCCGGGCTTGAAGGCACGGGAGTCGATGGTGACGCCGCCGAGGGAGGAGAGATCGAGCCCTTCGGGGCGGGCGGTGAAAGTGCCGGAGACGGCGGCCTTTAGGTTGTCGGGGGTCCAGAAGTTCAGGGGGTGCCTCCCTTGTGAGCGCGGGGCCGGGCGGGGAGGGTGGTGGCCCCGCGGAGGGGGTGGGCCCCGGGGGGGGCGGGGGCGGCGATCCCGCGGGCGGCGAGGGCGGCGCGGGCTTCTTCACGATCGTCAAAGTGGCGGGTGATGGTGGCGCCTGGTCGGGATGGATCGGGGAGAATCTGGTATGTCTCGTGGCCTTTGCCAGCGATGATGATGACTTCACCTTCGTGGGCGGAAGCGATGGCGGCGTGGATGGCGCGGGCGCGGTCGGCGTGGACCTCCGCTTGCGCGGCTTGGCCCTTTGCGGTGCGTGCGCCGGCGAGGACCTGATCGATGATCGCCCCGGGGGCTTCGGTGCGGGGGTTGTCGCTGGTGATGATCACACGGTCGGCGAGTTCGCAGGCGACGCGGCCCATTTTGGGGCGCTTGGAAGGGTCGCGGTCTCCGCCGCAGCCGAAGACGACCGTGAGCCGGGCGGCCCCGGCGTGGCGAAGGGCCGAGAGGGCGCGGGCAAGGGCGTCGTCGGTGTGGGCGTAATCGACGAAGACGGAGAAGGGATCGGCGGCGCGGGTGACGGGCTCCAACCGACCGGGAGGCGCGGAGGCGCGGGCGAGGCCGCTTTCGATCGCGCTCGCTGGGAGGCCGAGGGCATGAGCGGCGGCGGCGGCCTGGAGGGCGTTCATGGCGTTGTGGGCGCCGACGAGGGGGAGGGGGAGTTCAAAGCGGCCGAAGGGTGCGCGGATGGCGACCGTCATGCCGCCGGGTCGGTGGGCGAGGATGTGGGCGGAACACTCGGCCTTCGAGGCGGGGTCGAGCGAGCAGCGGAGGATTGACGCGGGGGTATCCCGCAGCATTCGGGTGTGGGCGGGGTCGTCGGCGTTGACGATGGCGTGGCCGGTGGCGGGGAGTGATTCAAAGAGGAGGGCCTTGGCATCGGCGTAGGCCTCCATGGTGTGGTGATAGTCGAGGTGATCGTGAGTGAGGTTGGTGAAGACGCCGATCGAGAACCCGAGCGCGCCGGTGCGGCGCTGGTGGAGGGCGTGGCTGCTGGTCTCCATGACGCAGGCGCGGCACCCGGTCTCGACCATGGTGGCGAGGGTGCGCGAGAGTTCCATGGCGGGGGGCGTGGTGAGGGAGGCGGGGGCGACCTCTGCACCATCATCGATGCAGACGGTGCCGATCATGCCGCAGCGGAGGCCGGCGCGGTTGAGGAGTTGGTGGAGGAGATAGGCGGTGGTGGTCTTGCCGTTGGTGCCGGTGATGCCGGCGAGGGCGAGCGAACGCGAGGCGTTGCCGTAGAAGCGCTCGGCGATGAGGGCGCTCGTGAGCTCGATGTCCTGCGTCAGGACGAGGGGTGCTTCGGTGGGGAGGGTCAGGGCCGGATCATCGGCGAGGATGGCGGCGGCACCCGCATCGAGCGCGGCGGGGATGAACTGGCGGCCGTCAGACTTGAGCCCGCGGCGGGCGACGAAGAGTGAGCCGGGGAGGATGGAGCGGGAATCCTCGGTGAGGTCGCAGATGCGCGTATCGGCAGCGCCCGCGGGGCCGCGGATCGTCGCTTGGAGACCATGGATGAGTTCACCGAGCCGCACGCGCGCACCGCCCTCGTCCCAGAGTATTGTGGCCGGACTCAATCATCGAGCAGTGGTGGTGGAGGGGACCACAAATGCCGGTGGGAAGGTGGGGGTTGGGGGGCGGGGTGCGGAAGGGGAAATACGATGTTCCGATGAATGGGTCGGCGGCGGGTCGCCGTCACAGAACTGAAGGCGGGCTGGTGCGGGATCACACCCCGCGACAAAGGGAGAAGCGCATGAACCGGATTGAGGTCGTGAAGTGTGTGGCGGCGGTGGGGGTGGGTGTGCTTGGTACGTTGCTGGTGGCGTGCGCGGGGAGTTCGCAGCCGTCGGCCAAGGGCTCAGAGAGTGCGAGCCCGGCGTGTGCGCCCTCTGAAGGACCGGAGGGGGTGGTGGCGGCGGGGTTGACGCTGCCGGCGATCGATGCACCCGCCCCGGTTGAGTACCCCGGGCTTCATCAGGTGGTGGCGTATGGGAAGGGGCTCTATAGCGGTGCGGCCCCGGAAGGGCCGGAGGCGATGACGAGTCTGAAGCGGCTGGGCTTCAAGACGGTGGTCTCGGTGGATGGGGCGGCGCCGGAGGCGGAGGCGGCGCGGGCGCTGGGGATGCGGTATGTGCACCTGCCGATCGGGTACAACGGGATGACGAAGGAGCGGACGCTGGAGATCGCGCGGGCGATTCGCGATCTGCCGGGGCCGGTGTACGTCCACTGCCACCATGGCAAGCACCGCAGCGCGGGGGCGGCGGGGGCGGCGGCGGTGACGCTGGGGCTGGCGACGAACGCGCAGGCGCTGGCGCGGATGAAGACGTCAGGAACGGCGGCGAACTACACGGGGCTCTTTCAGTGCGTGTCGGTGGCGCAGTTGGCGACGACGATCGACCTTGACGGAGCATCCGGGGAGTTTCCGGAGCGGTGGGTGACGAGCGGGTTGGTGGCGGGGATGGTGGAGGCGGACCATGCCTTTGACCACTTGCGGGAGATCGAGAAGGCGGGATGGAAGGCGCCCAAGGACCATCCGGATCTGGTGCCCGCGGCGGAGGCGGGCCGGCTTGCGGACCTCATGCGCGTGCTGAGTGAGGATGCGGAGACGAAGAGCCGCGGGGCGGAGTGTGCAGAGTGGTTTGTGAAGGCGGCGCGGGAGATTGTGGCGCTCGAGGATGGGCTGGTGAAGAACCCGACGGATATGGCAGGGCATACGGCGCGGATGAAGGTTGTCACTGCATCGTGCAAAGAGTGCCATGTGAAGTACCGCGACTAAACGGACGGAGATCGGCGCGGGACGGAGAGCCGCGGGGCGCGCGTGTGCGGCCCGGGTGGGCTATCACTCTGGTATGGAAGCACGTCAAGATGGAACGGCGGGTGGCGGGGTGAGCGCGGGGGGGGTGAGCGCGGGGGTTCGGCTGGAGCCCGATGAGTGCCGGGTGCTGGGAGTGCTGATCGAGAAGGCGCAGACGACGCCGGGGCAGTATCCGCTGACGTTGAATGCGCTGGTGGCGGGGTGCAACCAACTGAGCAACCGCGAGCCGGTGGTGACGCTGAATGAGGAGCGAGTTCTTGATGGGCTCGATGGGCTGAAGCGCAAGGGGCTGGCGCGGGAGTTGATGCTCGAGAACAGCCGGGTGGCGAAGTTCCGGCACATGGGTCGGGATGTGCTTGCGGTGAGCACGGAGGAGCTGGTGCTGCTGGCGGAACTGCTGCTGCGGGGGCCGCAATCGGCGGGGTCGCTGCGGCAGAACGCCTCACGGATGGCGGCGATCGCGACGCTGGAGGCGTGTCAGGGGTTGCTGGAAGGGCTCACTCATGAGCAGGCGACGCCGACGGGGGTGCGGCCAGCGATGGTGCGGGTGATTCCGCCTTCGCCGGGGACACGTGCGGTGATGTATGGGCAGGTGCTGTGCCCGGACCTACACGGCCCGGTGGCGGTGCGCGAAGGAGGGAGGACGGAGAGCCGCGAGGGGGCGGGGGAGGAACCGGGGTATGCGGGGCGGGTGGCAGCGCTTGAGGCGGAGATGGTGGTAGTGAAGGCCGCGCTGCAGCGGTTGGCGGCGCGGGTGGGTGAGGGCGATCCGTTTGTTGGTTGAGCGCGAAGGAGCGACGGGCATGGCGGAAGCGATGATGAAGGTCAGCGATGTGGTGGAGGCGATGGAGCGGCTCGCGCCCCTGGGGCTGGCGCAGGAGTGGGACAACGTGGGCCTGCTTGTGGGGGGGCGGGGGGAGCAGGTGCGGGCGCGGGTGCTGCTGACCATCGACCTGACGGAAGGGGTGCTGCGCGAAGGAGAACGGCGCGGGGCAGGGATGATCGTGGCGTATCACCCGCCGATCTTCGGGAAGGTGTCGCGAATCACGGATGAGGATCCGCTTGATGGGATCGTGCTGAGGGCGGCGCGAGCGGGGATGGCGGTGTATTCACCGCACACGGCCCTCGACGGGGCGGTGGGTGGGATGGGGGACTGGCTGGCGAACGTGGCAGCGGCGAGCGATGCGGAGTTTCGTGGGGAGCCGCTGCGTGCCCACGCGCCCATTTTGCCGGTGGCGGAGGGGGCGCGGGTGAAGGTGGTGACGTTTGCGCCGAGCGCGGCGATTACGAACTTGCGGGCGGCGATGACGAAGGCCGGGGCGGGGAGGATCGGCGGGTATACGGCGTGTTCGTTCTCGACGGTTGGGGAAGGGACGTTCTTTGGCGGGGCGGGGACCAAGCCGCGGGTGGGGAAGCCGGGTGGGCTTGAGCGGGTGATGGAGACGCGGATCGAGATGGTCTGCCCGCGTGGAGTAGCGGGTCAGGTGGTGGAGGCGGTTCGGGGGGCGCATCCATATGAGGAACCGCCGATTGATGTCGTCGCGCTTGAAGAGACGAGGGGCCAGCCGAGTGCGGGCCAGCCGGGGTCAGGGCGGGCAGCGGAGATTGCGGGGCGAGGGTTGAGCGTGGCGGGGTTGGCAGCGCGGGTCCGGAGGCGGCTGGGTGTAGCGCGGGTGGAGGTTGTGGAGGGGCGAAAGGGGAGCGTGGTCCGGCGGGTGGCGGTCTGTCCGGGTGCTGGGGAGTCCTTGATCGATGCGGCGCTTTCGCTGGGGTGTGATGCTCTGGTGACTGGCGAGATGAAGCACCATGAACAACTGCGGTGTGCCCGGCGCGGGTTGACGGTGGTGTTGGCCGGACACACGCAGACGGAGCGGGGCTATCTGCCACACCTGCGCACGCGGCTTCTGGAGCAGATACGGGCCGGGGAAGGGGGGAGAGCAGCGCGAGCGCAGGTGATGGTGAGCGGGGCGGATGGGCCGCCGGGGCGACTGGCCGGGTGAGGTGGCCGGCGGGCTTTGGGGGAGGGGGCTCGCTGTGGAGAGGGGGCGAGAGACCCCTCGATCGACGGCCAGGACACCGGCGACACCGGGCGACGGCCGCTTATGGCTGCTGCGGTCAAGCTCTGACCAGGTTCACGGGCCACCCGTGTACCAGGCCCGGCCGTCGATCGAAGGGACTCTGCCTGCGTAGAGGATGGTAGCGGGGTGCAACCCCAAGGCCCGCAAAACCGAAGAGGGGCTATGCTTGCCCCCGCCCTGCGGATCGTCGCGCACATGCGCCCGAACCGCGGGGGTTGAACGGATCACCGTCGCACCCTTGGAGCAGACGTCATGGCGAAGATGTTCTACACCGTCGAAGAGGCCGCCGCGAAGCTCGGCACCACGCCGGAGAAGGTGCGCGAGATGGTGTCGAACGGGCAACTGCAGGAGTTCAAGGACCGCGACAAGCTGGTCTTCAAGCGCGAGCAGGTGGACCTGCTCTCGGGGGGCAAGGACGAGGACGAGATGATCCCGCTGGCCGACAGCGGTGAGCTCTCGCTGGCGCCAGAAGATGCGAAAGCCGCGAGCGGATCGGGCGCGGCGATGGGGACGGCGGGCGGGACGAAGGAACGCTCAGGGATCAGCATTTTTGATGCGGACGAAGCGGACGAAGCGGATCCATCCGCGCAGACGCAGGTGACGGCTTCCGTCCCGGGCGGGACGCTGGGTGACCCGGCGGCCTCGGGCTCTGGGCTGCTGAACCTGACGCAGGAGGCGGACGACACCTCACTTGGCGGGAACCTGCTTGATGATGTCTACAGCGGCGGGAGCGGCAGCCGCCCGGCGACGGGTGGTGGCGGGGGTGATGGGCTGTTTGAACCGGCGGGCGTCGCGAGCGATGTCTCGGGTGGCGGCGGGATGATGGTGGTGGCCGCGGAGCCCTATGACGGGACGTGGTCGGGCGTTGCGGGTGGGCTGGCGCTTGGGATGGTCGCGATTCTGGCGGTGCTGCTCTACGTGAGCATCACGGTGATGGTGGGCGGGAGCGCCAGTGGCGTGAACGCCATGGTTGATTCCGTCGGCGGCCTGTGGGCTTTGGTGGGCATTCTTGCTGGCCTGCCGGTGATCTTCGCGGTCATCGGTTTGGTGGTGGGGAAGAAGTCCTGACCGACGGGCGCGGGGGCTGAGGCCACGGGCTGGGTTGCGTGTGATGGGGACGGTTTCCCTTGGGCAGGGCGTGGTGTGGGTGCGCCCGCATAACACCCGAACAGGGCGGGAACTTGGCGAGTCCGCAACCGGGGTGGGGGAGGGCCATACACCTCGCTTGCATGACTGTTGAACAGCGTTCAGGCCGGGGCGGGGCTCGATGGAAGAGCGCGGTCGGTGCGTTCACGCTGATTGAGCTCCTCGTGGTGATCACCATCATTGCGCTTTTGGTGGGGATTCTGATTCCGAGTCTGGCCCAGGCGCGGGCGACGAGTCGGCGGCTGAAGTGCCTGACGAACCTGAAGGGTTTTGGGACGGCGCTTGAGATGTATCGGCGCGACAGCAAGAACGACCTGCTGCCGCATGTGCTGCCCTTCCACAATGCGGACTTTCCGGCCAACGACCAGGATCCGCAGTTGCTCGACGTGCTTGGCTCGTACATGGATGTCCCCCCGCCACGGCGGACGATTGAGGGGGACCCGACGTCGCCGATGATTGTGACGGAGCCGGCTCTGTGCCCGGCGGATGCTGATGGCACCGGGCTGAGGACGGGCTTTTCGTATGAGTATTGGGGCGGGGTGCTGATGATCGCGCGGGAGATCTTCCGGGCGGATCAGAACGCGGCGTTCACCGTGTCGCGGTTTTATGAGTCCAACCCGACCTTTCCGGTGCTCGCGGATGCGGGGGACTGGCACGCGGGGAATGTTGAGACCAAGAAGAACGCGCTCTACTTTGGTGACTGGCGTGCCGATTGGCTGATCATGGACCCGAACTCGCAGGTGCCGAGCACGCCGCCGATTCCGCCGCCGTGACGGGGGGATGGGGGGTGGGGTGATGACAAGGGACCGAGCGTGGAACAGGTTGGCGGGGTGGGCTTGGGCAGAGCAGGAAAGTGAGCGAACCATGACTTCGCAGCGACCGACGATCAAACCTTCGACGAGTCTGCTCTCGGGCGCGTTCCCGAAGTTGACGTACCGCTATCGCCAGTCGGCGAATGACTCGGTGCGGGCGTTGCTGCACCGGGTTGGCGCGGCGGGGGAGCGGCGGTGGGTGCGGAACGGGTTGGTGGCGGTGCTGGCGGTGCTCTTCTGCGGTGGTGGGGCGCTGGCGTATCTGGCGTTTGTGCCGCGGCCGGTGCCGGACGTGATGAACGACCCGTTTGAGGATGTGCTCGATTACACGCTGCTCTCGGACGACTTCAACCAGTTGCCGCTGGAGAAGCGGCTGGCGATCATCAAGGAACTGATCTCGCGGCTGAAGAGCATGGACAGCGGGGATTCGGCGATGATGTCGGCCTTCGCGGCGGGGATCATGGGCAAGGCGCGGGACCAGCTCCGCAAGAACGCGGAGAAGATGGCGGTCGACATGTGGGACGCCTTCGCGACTGATTACGAGAAGGTGAGCCGCCCGGAGGACCGCGAGGCGTATCTTGACGATGCGTTCGTGAAGTTCACCGAGATGATGGAAGACGTGAGCGGGTTCAAGAGCGATATGAAGCCCGAGGATCGGCTGGCCCAGGGGCGCAAGCAGGCCTCGCGCGACATGGAGCGGATGCGCGACCAGAACGCGCCGATGAAGCTCGACCGCGTGAACACGCTGATGAAGACGATCCACGAGCGCGGGGACTCGCTTGCCAAGCCGGAGCAGCGCTCGCGCATGGCCAAGTTCAGCCGCGACATGACGCGGCACCTGCGCGGGCAGGATGTGAACACGGGGAAGCCGAAGCCGGGCGGGCCGGGGAGCGGCGAGGGCGCACCTGAAGTACCGGTACAGCCGCCGGCCACGCCGGGACGATAAACGGATCGCCATCAACATGCGCCCACCGGGGGGGGCCCGGGCCGGGGGGGGGCGGCCGCCCGCGTGGCGTGGGGCGCGGGGGGGCCGGTGGGCGC
>JBQTIJ010000003.1:0-1813 GCA_052388255.1 Phycisphaerales bacterium | reverse complement strand
ACGGGGCGGGGGCGATCAGCGCGGCGGACGCGGCGAGCAACTACGGGCGGGCGTGGTCGTCACCGGTGGCGGATTTCCCGGTCTATCTGCACAACTCGCTCTTCATCGCGCTGCTTGGGGTGGTGGGGATGACGCTTTCGAGCAGCGTGGCGGCGTATGGATTCTCGCGTCTGCGCTGGCCGGGGCGGGATGCGCTGTTTGTGATGCTGCTGGCGAGCATGATGGTTCCGCCCGCGGTGCTGAACGCGCCGCAGTATGTGCTCTTTCGCTGGCTGGGGTGGATCGGGACGCTGGCGCCGCTGTGGGCACCGGCGTGGTTCGGGGGCGCATTCAGCATCTTTCTGCTCCGGCAGTTCTTCATGACGATCCCGCGCGAGCTCGACGAGGCGGCGCGGATCGACGGTGCCTCGCACGTGGGGATCTTTCTGCGCGTGATCGTGCCGCTCTCCATGCCCGCGATCATCACGGTTGCGCTGCTGCAGTTTGTGGCCCTGTGGAATGACTTTCAAGGCCCGCTGCTCTTCCTGAACCACCAGCGGCAGGCGACACTCTCGCTGGGGCTCCAACAGTTCCACCAGCAGCACGGGGGGACGCCGTGGAATCTGGTCATGGCCGCGAGCGTGATGATCGTGGCCCCGGTGCTGGTGGTCTTTGTCGGTGCGCGGCGGTTCTTCACGGAGGGAGTCGCCACGCAGGCGCTCAAGGACTGATGAAGAACAGACGCGCGATCAACCACGGCTTGCCCCCCAGTGCCGCTGCTGCCGCACCCGTTGCACCTGCGACACGCGGCCCGAAGACTGGCCTCGCGGCAACTTGCGAAGGAGCTACGGGTGTGCGTGTGCGCTGCCTGGAATGGCTGGAGGCGTGTGCTGCGCTAGAGGCGGGGAGCGCGGACCTTGTGTATGTCGATCCGCCCTTCAACACGGGGCTTGTTCGCCGGGGCAGGGCGGGGCAATACGCTGACCGGTTTGGGACCCTCGGGGCGTACATCGAATGGCTGCGGGTGCGCGTGGCGGCGTGCGTGCGACTGCTGGCGCCCACGGGGTCGATCATCGTGCATGTCGATTGGCGGACGGCCCACCGCGTGCGGGTCATGCTCGATGAGACGCTTGGGGAAGCGTGCTTTGTCAATCACCTCGTGTGGTCGTATGGCCTCGGAGGGTCATCGCCCAGGCGCTTCGCCCGCAAGCATGACGACCTGCTGTGGTATTCGCGCGAGCCCGATGGGCATTACTTTCGCGCTCCGCTGGTGCCGGCGACGAGTGCCCGCCTCCGCGGCAAGATGAAGAAGGCCACGGATGTTCTTGATATCGCGTCGCTCAACAACATGGCCCGCGAGCGGACGGGGTACCCGACTCAGAAGCCGGTGGAACTGCTACGGCTGCTGATTGAGGCGGGCTGCCCGGTGGGAGGTCTTGTGGTCGATCCGTGTTGCGGGAGCGGGACGACCGGCGTGGCGGCGGCCCTTGCGGGTCGGCGTGCGGAGGTGAGCGACATGAGCCCGGAGGCGGCAGCGCTGACGACGGCGCGGCTGCGGGCGATCAGCGAAGGGCACTCGGACGGTCAGGGCAAGGGCTGAGGGGGGGCGGGGGGAGCGGGGGGCGGAGGAAGAGTTGCACCGGTGGCCGGATCGTCTTTGAGCACGCGGCGGAGGAGATCCGGGTCGCGTTCGTCGGTCTCGTGGAAGGTGAGGCGCGACCGGGCGTATTCCTCGGGAGAAGTGGCGAGATCGGGCGTTTCGCCACGGGTGTGCTGGCGGTGGAGGTGGGTGAGGAAGGGGACACACCAGCGGCACCCGGTCCCGGCGCCGAGG
>JBQTIJ010000002.1:0-14366 GCA_052388255.1 Phycisphaerales bacterium | reverse complement strand
AGGCCTCCCTGCGGGGCTGTGTCGTTTTCGGCCGAACGGCCTTGCCCAACGATGGTTCAGCGGCGTTTATCACAACGGTCAACGCGCCCCTCGATTCTGCCGATAACCCCCTACCAGCGCCGCCGCTCATGGAGCATCCCGCGCGCATGGCGAACGCCCCCAGAGAAGGAACCGACCGCGTGCAGAATGTCGAGTTCAAGGCCGAGCTTCGAGACTTGGAACTGGCCCGCGCCATCGCGCACCGTGCCGGGGCCCGCCCCGTGCACCGCATGTGGCAGACCGACACCTACTACAAGCTCGCGGACGGTCGGCTGAAACGCCGCGAGATCGAGATCGAGGGCGAGTCGAATCAGGTCGAGTACATCTTCTACCACCGCGACAATGCCTCGCGGGCCCGCGTCTCGCGCTTCACCATCTACAGCGAAGCAGAGGCCCTCACACGCTTCGGGTCACTCACGCTTCCCATCTGGGTGGTTGTCCGCAAGCAGCGCGATCTTTACATGCTCGAGTGGACCCGCATCCACCTCGACCTTGTGGACCGACTGGGCACGTTCATCGAGTTCGAGTCCATGGTCTCTCCGAAGAACACCGAGGCGATGGGCTTTGAAGCCGTTCGACGCCTTCGCGAGATCTTCGGTCCCATCCTCGGCGAGCCGCTCTCGTGCAGTTACTCTGACCTGCTCGCACAGGAGCCCGAGCCCACCCACGGAGCAGGGCCGATCGGCTGAAAGCCGGGGGCCGGATTTGAACCGGCGACCTACGCTTTACAAAAGCGTTGCTCTACCACTGAGCTAACCCGGCAACTCACGAAGGGTAGGGCCTTTCGTTGCAGTCATTCACCCCGCGCTGCCGCAACCAATGCCTGAAACAGCGCGGCGCCGAGTCGCGCATCGGGCGTCCGCTCCGGGTGCCACTGCACGCCGAGATAGAACGGCCGCGCCGGGTCCTCGACCGCTTCAATCAAACCGTCAGCCGCCCGCGCCGCAACCTGCAACCGGCCCGCGTCTGAAACGCCCTGTCGATGGTTGCTCGCAACCCGCCCGGAGCAGAGTACCTTGGATCCGCAGGGTCGCACCTCGTGCAGGTTGTCGCCGACGTGTTCCGCATGACTGGCAAGCGTCTCCTCCAGCCGCTGGTTGAGCATCCCGCCCGCATGGAGTGACATGAGCTGCATCCCCAGGCACACGCCAAGCACAGGCCGGGATCGCGCCTGTGCCTGGTCAAGAGCGTTGAGCAGGGCCAGTTCATAGGCCTGCCGGCGTGCGTTCATTGGCGTCGCCTTCGGATGCGTTGGCTGCCCGAACGCCTCCGTGCGCGGATCATCGCCCCCGGTCAGCACTACCGCCGCGCACATCGCCACATGCTCCGCCGCGCATTCGGGCACCGGGGGCAGGAAGACAGGGACTCCGCCCGCTCGAACCACCGCGTCCGCGTAGGTCATCGCACCCACGGCACGGAGCCGAACAACCCGCCCACCGCCCGGCTCGCTCCCGACCACCTCGGCGAGGTCTGCGGTCAGGCCGATCATGGGACGGAAGGAAGCCATCGATTCCCTCAACATCGACGCAATTCGGAACCCGTCGCCTAAACTTCCCAAGTCTACAAGAGTCACCCGCGGCTTGAACCCGGTAGCGTACTGAGGTTCGCCGATTGAGTGCCCTTTCGAAGATCATCCCTTGGAGTCCAAATGAATACCAAACTTCTCGCCCTGACGGCGACCGCCGCGGCCATGTTCATCATCGGCTGTGATGAGAAGACCCCGGCACCGAACGCCGGCGGCGTGACCGGCGCCATGAAAGACATGGCCGACAAGACCAAAGAGACCGCCGGCAAGGCCGCGGAGGCCACCAAGGACGCCGCCACCAAGACCGTCGATGCGGCCAAGGACGCGGCGGGCAAAGCTGCGGACGGCCTTCAGGGCCTCCTCGGCGGCAATCAGGAAGGTGCCGTCAAGTTCTTCACGGACAACCTCTCCGGTGCGAAGGCGACGATGGCCGACTGGGCCAAGAAGGTCGAAGCCCTCCCCGCCCCCGCCAAGGCCGCGGTCGAACCCACTTGGAAGTCTTTGACGGAGAAGGTCGGTGCGTTCGAGAAGTCACTGGGCGACATGAAGGGCGCCACCGGCGACGGCTGGAAGGCCTCGGCTGAGAAGCTCTTCAAGGACTGGGGTGACATCGGCGGCATGATGGACAAGGTCAAGGGCATGATGAAGTAACGCACGGCCTGTCAAACTCTATCAAGAACAAGGGCCGCTCCACCATGGAGCGGCCCTTGTTCATTTCTGGTTCTGAACTCCTCCGCAGCAGGGGCAGGCCCCCGCTCACGGCGGATCACTTCAGTTCTTGGCCTTGCGGAACTTCTCAAGGCGCCCTTCCACCTCCGAGACCATCTCCTCGTCGGCCTCGTCCATCTTCTGGATGAGCTTCACCGCCTTCTCCTGCAGCTCGATCGCCTTGGTCACATCCCCCATCCGGAAGAAGCAATACGCGAGCGTGTCGAGAAACATGCCGTTCTCGTTCTTCGTCAGGTCGTTGCTCTTCTTCGAGAGGTCCATCGCAAGCTCGAAGCCCGCCTTCTCCGTCTCGTCGTTCTCAACCAGGCGCCACGCCATGGTGTTCAGCCCGTTGGCGTCGTTCTTGAGCTCGTTGTCCGCCATGGTGCGAGCGAAGGCATAGGCCGCGGGCTTGTCGAACTTCTGCAGCATGTCAAACTTCAGCCCGCTGTACATCGCGGCCCGTGCCTTGTCCACCGAGGCCATCTCGTCGATCACCGTCACCGCGCCCTTCCAGTCGCTCTTGTCCTGAGCGTCTTTGAGCTTGCGGCTAAGGTCACGGACCTTGGCCATGATCTCTTTGCGGCCCTCGGCCTCCTTCGCGGCTTTCTCCTGCTTCGCCTTCACCCGTTCGGCTTCGGCCTTCACGTCGAACTTGCCGTCCACGACCTCCTGCACGACGCGATCGAGTTCATCCATCGGGTGGCCGATCCACGCGATCTTGCCCTCCCCATCCACCACGAACGCAGTCGGAATGCCCTTCTGATCGGCGGCCGTCATCCACGTCTCGGCCATCTTCGAGCCGTCGTCCATGGCGATGTTGTAATCCATCTTGTCGCCCATGGTCTTCACGAACTTCGTGACCTGCGCCTCGATGTCCGAACCACGCTCCCACACCGCAACGCCGATGAAGTTGGCCTTCGGGGTCTTCTTCGCCATCTCCGTCAGGTGCGGGATGGTCGCCTTGCACGGGCCGCACCAGGTCGCCCAGAACTCGACGACATAGACCTTCCCCGACTCAAAACCCTTGACCTCGTTGCCCTTCACGAACTTGGAAGTCGCGAGCGCGGGAGCGGGGCTGCCAACGCCAATCGCCTTGGCGGCGGGCTTGGCCGGCGCTCCTGCCGGGGCCGGCGTCGGGGCCTTGGCATCCTGCGCAGATGCGGAGCCAAGCATGAGGCACGAGCCAACAAGGGCAGAGAGCGTGCGAGCGAACAAGGGGTTCATGGGGTTTTCCTTTCAGGAAGGGCGGGCCCGGGGCACGACGCAGGCATCCCGGAACGTGCAATGATACGAACGCGACCGTCGGTCCTCTCAGGACATCGGACACGCGGCAAGCACCACATTGACGAACCCCGGGGAAAGAGAACTCCAGAACCGCGGCCACCGTCTACGCTCACACCTCATGGTCCGACGACTGCTGCTGGGGCCGGTGATGATTGCGGCGTTCGTCCTGCTCATGTGGGCGGACGAGCGTTTGGAGGCCGCGCCACTCCCGGAAGCCCTCCGATTCCTCTCCCTCCCCGATGGCTCCACCCCGCCCGGGCTGGTACTCCTCGCGGCGGGCCTGCTCATCGGTGCCCGGGCCGCCATCGAACTTGCGCGGATGTTCAAGGCCACCGGCACCCCCGCCTCGCGCCGCGTGGTGGTCTTTTCCGCCATCTTGGGCATTGTCGCCGGTGGGCTCACCATCGGTTCCGCCACGCGCTCGGCCGGGAGCGCGATCTTCCGCGCCCACGGCGGGACCGTCTTCGCCACAGCGGGCGTACTCGTCGTCATCGTGGCTCTCCTCATCCACACCCGCCACCAGACCATCAAGGGCGCGTGCGGCGCCGTCGGTGCTGCATTGACCGCCTTTGTCTATGCCGGAATCACCCTCGGCTTCCTGATGGCGCTGCGGACGGAGTTCAGCGCGTGGGTCGTGGCCGGCGTGGTCATGACGGCCAAGACCTGCGACATCGGGGCCTACTTCACAGGCCGGGCCTTTGGCCGCCACAAACTCATCCCTTGGGTAAGCCCCGGAAAGACTTGGGAGGGCCTCATCGGTGGCATGCTCACGAGCGGCAGTGTCGGGGCCGGATTGGCCGCCATCGCGGTCTCCGTTGCCCAGTCGGGTGGCACGGCGGGCGGCCTTGAGAATGTGCACCTGACATCGCTCCATGGCTTCATCGCCGGTGCCCTTCTTGGGCTGACCGCTCAACTCGGCGACCTCTCCGCCAGCGTGCTCAAACGCGACGCGGGGGTCAAGGACTCCGGACGACTACTTCCCGGGTTTGGAGGGGTGATCGATGTCATCGACTCGCTCGTCCTCGCCGGTCCGGTCGCCTTCTGGTACCTCCTGACGCTCAAAGCGGTCCATGCCCCACTCTGAGCCGCGTTTCACGATTGCCGCCGCACGGTGTCGATACCGTTGGCCATGTCCAACAAGTCCATCCTGACAGCGCTTGCCCTGGCGCTCGTGCTGGCCCTCGTGACGGTCGTGATCGTCCTCCGCGGCGGAACGCCCTCCGCCAACACCCGCAACGTGCCCATGGGCGAGCCGGTCCTCGCTCTTCTCCCATCCGATGTGACGGCAAAGTCGTTCACGCCCGCCGGCAAGACCCGCGCCGACACGATCATCCGTGACCCCGCTCGGCCGGGTGGATGGACGATCACGCTCGCGGGTGCTGCCGCGCCTTGGCCGGTCGACCCCACCCGAATACGAGCCGTCCTCGATATCGTCGCCGGGCTTCGCGCCAGCGGAACGACCAGCGAGACCGCCGCACTCGGCGAATCAGCCACTCTGGTCGAGATCAAGCTCCAGGATGGCTCACGGCGGACTATGCGGATGGCCACGCGGACGCTTGGTGGGCAGGGGATCATCGAAGTTGCCACATTGCCGGCGACTGGCGAGGCCTCGCCCGGTCGGCTGGCGACGGTGCCGGATTCGGTAGTGAACCTCTTCGTGAACCCCGGTCCACGGGGCTGGCGCGACACCTCGCTTCTGCCAGGTGTCGGAACGACGGCCTCCCGGATCCGGATCCTGACCGCCGCAGGGACTGGCCTTGCGCTCGGCAAGGTGCAGGGCTCCTGGGGCGTTCGCGAGCCCGTTGCGGGCATGGCTGATGCCGGGTCGGTCCAGCGCCTTCTGAGCGTGCTCGAGAACCTGCGCCTGACTCGGTTCCATGATGATGGCGCGATCACGGCCAAGGACACAGCCCTCGATACCCCCACCGCTCAGGTCGTCATCGAATCCGACACGGCCGGCACTCCCACACGCCATCTGACCATCGGGGCACGGTCAGACAGCACGGGCGCGTCATACTTCGCCACCATTGACGAAGGCCAGACGATCGTCTCGATCGGAACCGAGGGCATCAACGCCATCCGGCCGAGCGTGGAGGAGTACCTCTCCGGGAGCGCCACCGCGCTCGCCCCGGCCGACATCGCGATGCTGGTCTTCAAGGGCTCTCTGCCACCCCCGGCCCCCCCGGCCGGAGCAACCCCGCCGACGCAACCTCTGCCGCCGACTTCTGCCCCGATCGAACTCGGCTTCCGCCGCAGCGCCACGACGTGGGTCGAGCTTGCTCCCGGTGGGAAAGAAGTCGCTCAGGATCCGGCCCGCCTCAAGCAGATCGATGACATGCTCGCGTTCCTTACTTCTCAACGGGCCGCGCACCTCTGGCTCGCCGATCCGGCCGGATATGTACGGATCGGCACCCTCACGCTCTCTGGCGCAGGGGGCGAGACGCTCGAAGAGCTCGAAGTCGCCACCGCAGGCCCCGCCGCGCTCGTTCTCCGAAGCGGCAAGGTCCTTCGGGGGTATACGTCCGTGCCGGACCTCCTGCGTGGCTCCATCGGTGCCCTGCCCCCCGCAGGCGAAGTTGGCCCGGATGGCAAGCCCATCGAACGCGAGATCATGAAGTAACGCCGGGCCGCCCGATGCCAGCACTGCATCGACGATCATCGATACAGTGACAGCCGGTCCCTATCATCGGGATCACCATGCCCGCCGCCCCACCTGCACCTTCCACGCCCGAGGCGACGGCCCCTCCCGCGATGACACCCGTGAACGCCGCTCCTGCGAGCGACGCGTTCCGTTGGCGGATGCTCCCCCTCCATGCGCTCGCCCTGATGCTGATGCAGGGTACGTTCTCCGCGGTGCAGTTCACCGTGCCGGTCTTTGTCAAGAAGCAGCTCGCCCCGCCCGACTGGCAGGTCACGATCCTCACCGCGGCACCGCTTGTACTTGCAGCCGCATCGATCTTCTGGCACGCCGTGTTGCAGCGGGTCTCGCTCCGCACCTACATGGCCCTCTACTGGCTGGTCTCCAGTCTGCCACTCATCGCCATCGCCTTTGCGGATGCCTTCTGGCCCATCGCCATATCGTGGATCGGGGCGTCCGCCGGCTTCGCCGCGATGTCCCCCATCATGGGCGAGATGCTCCGGCGGTTCTACCCACCCGGCCGGCGCGGCCTTGCTTATTCCCTGGTCGGGATCAGCCAGATGCTCGCCGCCGCGACGGCCAGCGAACTCATCGGCCGCTTTCTCCAGCGCGATGCCGGCGCCGTGCAGTGGATCCTCCCGGGCGTCGCGGGCCTGCAGCTCCTCGGCGCGGTCGTCATCTCACTGATCGCCGGGCGCGAGATCGCCGGAGCCAGGGCCGGGGTCGGTGGCTCCATCCTGAAGAACGTCATCGAGCCGGTGCTGCACACCGGCGAGGTCCTGCGAGGCGACCGTCTCTTCGCCCGATACGAAGCGGCCTTCATGACCTACGGCGCCGGCTGGATGATCATCTGCGCCCTCATCCCGCTCATCATCACCAACAAGTTGCAGCTCACCTATGACGAAGCGCCCACCTACTCCCACGTGGTCTTCCTCATCGCCTGCGTACTTCTGACCGTCCCCGCAGGGTTCATGATCGACCGCATGGGCGCTGCACGCATGTGCACACTCTCCTTCGCGGTGTATGCCGCGCTCCCATTGCTGCTGATCTTCGCCAACAGCAAGACCGATCTTGCCGTCGCACACGCCGTCTATGGCATCGCCGCGGCCGGGGTGAACACCGGGTGGATGCTCGGGCCGGTGGCGCTCGCCCCTTCGCCGGCGAAAGTGCCGCAATACGTCGCGATCCACACCACCATGGTTGGCATACGTGGAGCGCTTTTTCAGGGGCTGGGCGTCCTGATCTACACGCTCAGCGGCGATTTCACGTGGCCCCTTGTGCTCGCGGCACTTTCCTTTGCATGGGCGGCGTGGCAGATGTGGGCTCTCCGCGCTGCCGTGGCGGAACGTACCGGTTCACACTGAAGCCGCGGCGGGCGCTACCGCAGGGAGCGTGACTGAGAACGTTGACCCCTTGCCGAAAGTGCTGGTCACCGTCGCATCGCCCCCCAGCAGCACCGCGAACTTCCGGGTGATGGCCAGCCCGAGCCCTGTCCCGCCGAACTTCCTCGTGGTCGAAGCGTCGGCCTGGTTGAAGGCCTGGAACATGCGGCCAAGCTGTTCGGGTGTCATGCCGATCCCCGTGTCCTGCACGGAGAGATGGATGAGGTCCGGGAGCCCTGCCGCCCCGCCCCTCTCGCGCCGAGCCGCGAGCGTGACCGTACCGCCCTTGGTGAACTTGCCCGCGTTGCTCAGGAGGTTGAAGAGCACCTGCCGGATCTTCGTCACATCCGAGTGCATCTCGCCGGTGTCGGCGGGGACATCGATGATGAGGGTGTTGCCATTCTTGTCAAGAAGCGGGCGGACCGTATCAGCAACCTCTTCCGCGAGCTTCGCGACACCAAAGCGTTCTGCGAAGACATCCATCTTCCCCGCCTCGATCTTCGAAAGGTCGAGCACGTTGTTGATCAGCCCGAGCAGGTGCTGCCCGGCCGCCTTGATCTTGGCCAGGTCGCTCACAAAGCCATCAAGCCCCATGTCCTGAGCGTCGTCGCTGAGGAGCTCGCTGTACAGGATGATGGCGTTCAGCGGGGTGCGCAGTTCGTGGCTCATGTTCGCCAGAAACTGGCTCTTCAGCCGGTTCGCCTCATCGGCGATCTGCTTCTGCCGCGAAGCATCGTCACGCATCAGGAGCGCTTCACGCTTCGCTTGCTCGAGGGCCCGTTCCCGAAAACTCTGGACCCCCGGGGGCGCGACCAGAAGCAACCGGCCGATCCCGTCAAAGACCGCCCGCGCCTCAAGCGCGAGTTCCTCCCCGGCCAGGTCCGTCTGCGTCCATTGCCCAAGCATCAACTGCCCGGCGCTCGCGCCACCCCAAAAGGTGTCGGCCTCCTCCATGAACGAATCGAGCACGGGGAGTTCTTCCACCAGCAGGTCGCGCCGCCAGCGCATCACCGGATGCGTCGTCACCCGCGCGAACCACTCCGGGATCCGATCGAGCACCACGAAGGTGCCATCGTCCTCCAGCCGGAGCGCCAGCGCCTCGCCCGCCCCTGAAGTTCCATGGCCCGTCGAGGTATCCACCGTCTATTTCTCCCCCGTCAGCGCCCGCAGCGTTCGTGAGACGGCCTCAAAGTCCGCCTCCACCGCTGCCACCATCGCGCTCGCTCCCGCGAGCGTTCCCGACTTGGCCAGCGTCTCCAGATCCCTCGCCCGTTTGACCGCAGGGTGGGCGAAGAACGCGCCGAACTTCCCCGCCATCTTGTGGGCCCATTGCGCCACCAAGCCCGCATCGCCTGCTTCGTACGCCGCCTTCAGGTCGATCATCAGTTTGGGGGTCGAGGCCTGGAACGTCGCCGTGAGCATTCGCAGCAGTTCCTCGTCATCAGCAAGGTTGTCCATCAGTTCGGCCTTGTCGATCAAGGTCGCTCCGGCTGGGGCGGGCTCGAATCCGGGCTTCGCGGGTCCAGAAGCCAGCGGCGGGACCGGAGCCGGGGCAGGGGCAACGGCGGCAGCAGGGGCCAAGGCCGCGGCCTTCCCCCCGCAGAGCCGTTCGATCGTGTCGAAGAGTTCCTGCCGGTTCACCGGCTTGCTCACGTACCCATCCATGCCTGCGTTGATGCAGCGCTCCCGGTCACCCGCCATCGCGTTGGCCGTCATCGCCACAATCGGAATGTGCCGCGTGGTCCCCTTCTCCGCGTCCCGGATCGCGCGCGTCGCGTCCAGTCCATCCATCTCCGGCATCTGCATGTCCATCAGCACCACGTCAAACGCCGCGTTCTTGAGCGCCGCCAGCGCCTCAAGGCCGTTGCCCACCACCACCACGCTGTGCCCGCGCCGTTCGAGAATGCGCCGACCGGCATCCTGATTCACATCGTTGTCGTCGGCCAGCAGCACATGCAGCTTCACCGCGGCGGTCGGCCGCTGGACACCTGGGGTCGGTGGGTTGGTCATGCGGGGCTCCACAAGCCGCGGATCGGCGGCATCACAGGTAGATCATCATCCCATCGAACGCCGGGGTGACCTCGAGCGGACACTCGATCTCGCGCAGAATCTGGCGGATCAGACTGATCTTCCGATCCACCGCCGCGTCGTCCTGCGTCGGGTCGTGGTGGGTGAGGTACCACCGTCGGATTCCCGCAAGTTTTGCGAGCACGCACGCATTGGAGATGCTGGTATGCCCCCAGCCGATCTTCTTGAGGTACTCGTCGCAGTTGTACTGCGCTTCAGCGATGAAGTGGTCAACGCCCGACATGATCTGGATGATCTTGGCATACGGGAGGAGCATCGAGGGCGTTCCCAGCGCCTTGTTGGGGTGGCCGAGGTAGCCGCGCAGGAACTCGTTGTCCGTGAGATAGCCGACGGTCGTTCCCGCGACATCCACCTTGAAGCAGACCGTCGCCCCCGGGTGGTGGGCATACTCCCAATGGACGGAGATGTCCCCGATGACCGTTGGGTTCTCGGTGAGCGACTGGAACCGCATGGTCGCCTTCATGTCGCGGAGGTCCACCGGAAAATAATCGTGGTCGAGCTGTCCCTGGAAGATCGACCGCAGGTCCTTGCCGAACCCGGAAGCGCCGTAGATCGTGATCTCAAAGCCCGGGATATACGCCGGCGCGAAGAACGGGAACCCCTGAATGTGGTCCCAGTGTGTGTGCCCGATGAAGAGGTGAATCGGACGCGGACCCTGCTTGGCAAGTTCGAGCCCGCACTCCCTGATCCCGCTCCCCGCATCGAGGATCACGACCTCCTTGCCGTGGCGAATCTCCAGGCAACTCGTGTTGCCGCCATACCGCCCCACCGAGTGCCCCGGGACCGGGGTTGAACCTCGGGCACCAAAGAGCTTGACGGTCCCGCGCGTGCTGTCGAGCTCCGGGAGGTAGACCTCTTCGGTCGCTGGTAGAGAGGGATGCGAAATGCCCGTCGGCGCTGGCTCATTGCCCGCAAAGTACGACGTGAGTATCTCGAGCAGTTGCGACCTCTGCACCGGCTTGATCAGGTAGGCGTACGCGCCAAGGTTGATCGCCCGCTCCTTGTCGGGCTCGAAGGCCCGGGCGGAGATCACGATCACCGCAACGTCGGCGCCGCGCGGGCCGGCCTTGATCTGCCGGAGCACGTCCATCCCGTGCACGTTCGGCATCATGATGTCCACGATCACCACATGCGGCTTGAAGGTCTCAAACCGATCCAGACACTGGCGGCCATCATCCGCCACCAGCACCTCATACCCGGCCTTGGAGAGCACGCGGCTGAGAAGGAGCGTGGTCTCGGCGGCATCATCCGCGACGAGAATGCGTCGGCGAGGCGTGTCAGGAGTGGGCGAGATGGGGAGGGTGGTCATGCGCGTTTCGCGAGCGGGGAGTGAGGAGCCGGACCGAGGATCAAGGAGAGTCTATCGGAACCAGGGCCGCCCCGGCGTGATCCGCCCCCGCCGGGATGCCCACCCCCCCGGGCTTCCCACGCCGCCCCAAGGTCGGTTATCATCGGTCCAACCTCAGAAGGGACTTCGATGGCCTCCAAGCCCGCAAAACCACTCCGCGCGACCCCCATCCGTCCGGCCGCAAGGCCCCCCGCCCGCCCCATGCCGACTCCAACGCGGGCCGCTGCCCCTTCGATGCCCAAGCCACCCTCAAAGTCCGCGGCACCCGTCGCGGCAAAGTCCAATGGAAAAGTGAAAGCCATGAGTGATAACCCCACTGTTGAGAGTCTGGACAAGGTTCGTGACATCCTCTTCGGCCAGCAGGTTCGAGAGCAGGAGAAGCGGTTCGGCCGCCTTGAGGATCGCCTGGCCAAGGAACTCGCCGACATCCGCGACGACCTGACCAAGCGCATGGGCGCGCTCGAGTCCTTCGCCAAGTCCGAGATCGACTCGCTCTCTGACCGTGCCAAGACCGAGCAGAGCGAGCGGACCAAGACCGACCGCGAACTCGCTAAGGAACTGGAAGAGACGGGCAAGTCACTCGAGAAGAAGCTCAGCGACCTCGACGGGCGCACCACCGATTCGCTCCGCGAGATCCGCAAGCTCATCTTGGACCAGTCCAAACTGCTCCGCGACGAGATGCTCAAGAGCAACAACGAGCTCTCCACCTCGCTCAACAAAGCCATCAGCGAGCTCCGCACCGACAAGACCGATCGCTTCGGGCTCGCCGATCTCCTCACCGAGGTGGCGCTCAAGCTCAAGGGAGAGTTCAAGCTCCCCAAGGGCGGATGATCGGTCACCTCTGACGGCAGGACGCTGGCAGCATGAACCCGGAGCCCAACAAGCCGGCTCGGTCCGACGATCTTGACGAAGTCCGGCGAATCCTCGTCGGTCCGGAGGCCGAACGTCTCAACAAGGTTGAGGCGTCGATGGCCGACCAGCATTGGCAGAGCCAGCTGGTCGCGCGGGTCCTCCCGCAGGCCGTAGCCCTCCGCACCGCCAAGGACTCGCAGCTCGCCCGCGCCCTCGCCCCCACCGTCGAACGCTCGATCAAGAACTCAATCGAGAAGAACCCGCAACCGATCGTGGATGCCATCTCGCCGGTCATGGGCCCCGCGATCCGCAAGTCGATCGCCGACGCCCTGGCCGGGCTCGCCGCGGGGCTCAACGCCGCGGTCAAGGACACCTTCACCCTGGCGGGGCTCTCGCGCCGCCTGCGCGCTTGGCGGACCGGCATCCCCTATGCCGAACTGGCCCTGCTGGAGAACATGCCGTTCGTCCCCGAGCAGGCCTTCCTCGTCCATCGGGAGACTGGCCTCCTCCTCCTGCACGCCCTCCGCCAGAATGTAGAGGCCCAGGACGCGGACACGGTGAGCGGCATGTTCACGGCAATCCGCGACTTTGTCCGGGAGAGCTTCAAGGCGGGCGATGCCGGATCGCTCAGCGATATCCGCGTCGGTGAGGTGAACGTTCTTATCGAGCAGGGACAGAAGGCCTTCATCGCCGTCACAGTCCGTGGCACAGCCACGCCCCGTTTCCGCGAGCGCGTCATCGGCGCCGTCGAGCAGGCCCACATCGACTACGGGGGGGACCTTTCGAGTTTCCAAGGAGACGCCAGCCCGTTCACTGGCGCCAAGACCCTCCTCGAAGACCTGCTCGATGCCAAATCCATCGACCCTTCTCAAACGGAGGCGGCCCGGCCGAAGACGACGTTCGAGAGACTCCGCCGGCTGGTGCTGCCGCTGCTGATCGTCGTCCTGTTCGTCGTCGCCTGCTTCCTGCTCCTCTGGCACTTCTGGTGGGTCCCGCGGAGCGATCGGATCGCCTTCGAGCAATACGTGCGGCGGCTCCGGGGCGTGCCGGGGGTGCTCGTGAGCCAGACCGGCTTCGATGGCGGTCGCTGGTGGAGTAACTCAGACGACCGCTGGATCATTGTTGGCCAGGCCGATCCCGCGGCCAGCCCCCGCCCCAGCGACGAGAGTGCGCTCGGCGACGCCCGCGGCCTCATCATCGAATCTCGCTGGGAGCCCTACCTCTCGCTCGATCCGACCTTCGTGAAGGACCGGGCCATCCGCACCCTCAAGCCGCCGCCGGGGGTGAGCGTCTCGTCGGAGAATGGAGTCCTCGTACTCTCAGGGAGGGCCGACCATCAGTGGATCGTCCGCGCCCGGCGCGATGCCCAGTCGGTCGTCGGCGTCAGCCGCATCGATGATCGCGGGCTTGTCGATGTTGATCTCGTGACCCTCGGTGCCGTCCGCGATCGGCTCGAAGCCCTCGCGGTGCGCTTCACCTTCGCCACCAGCGACATGGTTCCCGGGCAAGAGAACACGCTCAGCGAGATGACGGCCGAGATCTTCAAACTCTACGACGCCGCCCGAAAAGCGGGGATCGAGTTCACCATCCAGGTCGTCGGGCACACCGATTCGTCCGGGCAGGAGGAACGCAACGTCCGTCTCTCGCGTGATCGGGCCGACCGCGTCATCTCGCTCCTTGTGGCCCGTGGGGTGCGCACACGCGAGCTGGCCGCCGTCGGCGTCGGGTACGCCCAGCCCCGGCGGACAGAATCGACCGACCGCGACAAGGAACAGAACCGGCGCGTCGCCCTGCGCGTTCTCTTTCTTCAGCAGCCGCTCTTCATCGACGACGCCGAACCCGGCACCGAAAGGAGACCGCAGTGATCAGCAAGAAAGTCTGCATGGTCGGCGCGTTCGCCGTCGGCAAGAGCAGTCTGGTTCAGCGCTTCGTGCTCTCGACCTTCAGCGACAAGTACATCACCACCATCGGCGCGAACGTCAAGAAGAAATCCGTCACCGTCGCCGGCGAAGATGTCACCCTCATGATCTGGGACCTCGCCGGCGAGGATGAGTTCCAGTGGCTCCAGACCACCCACCTCCGCGGATCGGCGGGCATGATGCTCGTCATCGACGGCACCCGGCGATCCACGCTCGACGTCGCCATCCAGATCGAGGAACGCGTCCGCAAGGAAATCGGCATGATGCCGAGCGTCGCCGTGGTGGTCGTCAACAAGGCCGACCTCAGGCCCCAGTGGGAAGTGACGGCCGACGACCTCAAATCGCTCGAAGCCCGCGGCTGGCGCGTCTTCATCGGCAGCGCCAAGAGTGGGGAGGGTGTGCAGGAGGCCTTCGAAGCGCTTGCCCTGCGGGTGATTGGCAAGGGCTGAGGCACGACCCGCTCGCCGCCGCCCCGATCCGGATTCACAACGCCCGCCATGGCTTCCCATCTTCCTGAAACCCTGCTGGTCTTTCTTCGGACCCTCGCACTCGACGGGCGAGCCGTCGCTGTTCTTTGCGT
>JBQTIJ010000001.1:0-1592 GCA_052388255.1 Phycisphaerales bacterium | reverse complement strand
GTAGACGTTCGGCTGCCCGTGGACGATTTCCGCAAAGGCCCGCGCCTGCGGTGAGTCCTTCGCCAACTTCGCGTAAGGCGGGTTCATCAGCACCACATCCGCGTACCCGGTGCGCGGCGAAGGTGCATAGAGGGAAGCTCCCGGACGCCGCAGCACGAAATCTTCTTCATGCACCGTCGCCTCCAGATGGTGCCCATCCGTGGCGAGCACCTTCCGGCACTCGGCGATGGTCTGCCGAAGCACCGGGAGCACCGCAGGGTCGGTCTCGTACAACTCGGCCACGATGCGGCGCGGCTTGCGCAGCCCGGCGATCCGCTCGCACATCGCCGCTGCCAGCACACCAGCCCCCGCGCCTGCGTCGATGAACGTGAACTCCTCGCCGATGCGCGATGCCCGCGCGGCCATGAACCGGGCCACGCTCGCAGGCGTGAAGACTTGGGCGATGCCGCGTCGAGTCTCCAAAGTTGTTGTTGCGAGGTAGTTCCGCGTGCGTGTCGACACGTTTGCGAGCAGTTGACTCGCACTCGACTCGCGGTTGGGCCGTGAACCGCTGTCATTTGCCTCGACCCTTTCCAGCATCAGAAAATCCTATGCCGAAACCAACCCGTTCTTGCGGCCCGGCGTCTTGCACCCCCCACGATGGTGTACGACGTGTCATCGTCAATCACCACGAGGTCCGCCCGCTTCTCGTGGACGGCTGATCCGAAGTAGACTCCCTTCTCGATCCGCAGGCGGTCCTTCGGGTAGCCGTAGTGCTGGATCAACTTGTTGATGTACAACTGCCGGACGATCTCCTCGGGCTTGGCCGGGCGTACCTTGTCCGTCGCCCAGCACTTGAGGTAGGGCTTGCCGCCCTTGTCGAAGACTTTCAGGGCCTTGATCTCGGCGTCCGTAAAGATCGTGAGAGTTTAGTCCGTCCCTTTGAGAATGTCGGTGCGGGTGTGCGTCGGAGTCTGGTTCGTGGTGGCGGCCTTGCTCATAGGAGCGAAGCGTAACGCGCCCGACTTCGGCCTGCGCTCTCGCGCCGCCCAGGGGCCAGAGCAACCGCATTCGCATCGAACGGTGGGTGCGCCGAGAAAGGACTGAGGAGGTTGAGTGGTGTCCGGGCATGTCGCAGCAGGGCCTCCTCGACTCCCGGCGACGAACGTCGAAGCACTCTGTGCTGGAGAGTCGAGCGTGGTGGCCGCGGGAGTGACGGTGCGGATCGCCGCGGGAGCGTGGGCGAGGTGGGGATCAAGAAGGAACGGCAGAGCGCGGCTGAGACCATGGCGATCTCATGTGCCACCTCGCCCGATGGACCGAGAATGCGGTTGCCTTGGGGGGCGGCGCGGGGCGGCGTCTTTCCTTGCTGGGGAGCACCCCTTACACTGTCTCATGCCCCCCCACACTTCTTCTGCTGATGGACCCGAATCGGCCCTTGACCAGGGGCACGGGACGGACCGGCAGCGGCCGGACTTTGGCGATTTTGCGCTGTGGAACCGGAAACGGCCGGTGAAGGTGGACGTGCTGGGCTCGATGCAGCCGACGCCGGGGCAGCCGCCGAAACGGATCGAGCCGGGTGCGTGCGCGGATGAGGATGACCTGGCGGGCGA